>CAZUYO010000255.1:0-4411 GCA_964624725.1 uncultured Thermodesulfobacteriota bacterium | reverse complement strand
CGCTCCCGGCCCGCCGGCGGCCGGCGCCCCGGGCCGGCACGCGGCTTGCTCCCCTCCGATTGACCGGACCCTCGGCCGTGGTAGGTTCCCCCCAACTTCACCCCCAGCCCCAGGAGTCGTCTGGCATGCCAAAACCGATCGACCGGGACCACACGGTCCAGGTCGGGCTCAGCTTCGACTTCGAGACCACCTTCAACGACTACATCGGGGAGCGCCAGTCCATCCTGAACCTCGAACACGGGTACGTGCGCTAAACGCCGCGTCGGCCCGAAGGAGGCCGTCCATGAACACGAGATCCGTACGTCTCGCCGCCACCCTGTTGCTCCTTCTCGCGGCGGCCCTGCCCTCCGCCGCCCAGACCACCCTGGACCGCGTGAAGAGAACCGGGGTGCTGGTGGTGGGGGTACCGGAGGACGACCCGCCCCTGGCGTTTCGGGAACCGGACACCGGACAACTTGCCGGGTACGATGTGGACGTGGCGAGGGCCCTGGCCCGGGAACTCGGGGTGCGGGCGCGCCTGCGCCCCGTGAGCGGCACCGACCGGCTCGCCGCCCTGATCGACGGGGAGGTGGACGTGGTGACGGGGCTTACGCACACCGAGCCCAGGGGCGCCCTTGTGGCCTTCACGGAGCACTACCTCGTGTCCGGCCAAAAGCTGCTCGCGCGGGCGGGGACCATCCGCACCCACGAGGACCTGGCGGGCAAGAAAATCGGTGCCGTGATCGGCACGTTCTCGGAGAGTTGCGCGCGGGAGCGGTGCCAGGTCAGCCGCATCATCCCGGTCGACGACTACCTCCAGGGGATCGAGGCCCTCCTCGCCGGGGAGATCGACGCCTTCATCGCCGACGAGGCGATTCTGGTCGATCTGTTGGCCGCGGTGCGGGGCCGGGGGTTCGAGATCCCGGACCTGGTGATCTTCGAGGAGGAGTACCACCTCGCCGCCCGCAAAGGGGACGCCGCCCTCGTGGCGGAACTGGACCGGGCCCTGGGCCGGTTGGAGAAGTCCGGCCGGCTCGCCGAGATCCGGGCTTCCTGGTTCGCCCCCCAGGAGGAGGTGGCCCCGCCGGCCTACGGGGCCATCGTGCGCAAGGCCGCCACCCGGCCACGCTATCTCGGCCTCGTGTTGCGCGGCGTGCTCTACCCCGACGCGGCGGTGGACCTCTACGCCCTCGACGGTCGGTACGTGGGCCGCGGCCAGGTGACCCGCGTGTTGGGCGACGAGTTCTACCTGGACGTGGACCCGGCGATCTACGACTACGTGCGCCCCGGCTACCTGGTGGCCATGAATATGACCCGGGAGATGGCCCTCGACGTGCTGCTCCGGGGCCGAAACGCCCTGAAGGCGGTGGAGGCCGAGTCCGAAGCCGCCGCCTCGGGGCTGCAGGCGGAAAAGGAGCGGGAGGCTCTGGAAAAATTGCGGCGCGCCCGGGAATTGGACACCTTGCGGGAGCGCAGCCGCATCTCGATCCAGGGGGACCGGGCCCGGTACTTCTTCTACTACCGGCGAAACCGGTTCCGCTGACCCCCCACCTACGGCGCCCAACGGAAAGGAGGCCAGCCATGATCCACATCGTGGAGACCTACAAGAGCGTGGAAACCGCCGTCGCCGACCTCACCGAGGCCGTGAAGCGCCACGGGTTCGGGGTGCTCCACACCTACGACCTGCGGGCGAAGATGCGGGAGAAGGGGGTGGAGTTCCCCCGGGAGTGCCGGATCCTCGAGGTCTGCAACCCCCACCGGGCGGCCGAGGTGCTCGGGGCCGACATGGAGGTGAGCCTGGCCCTGCCCTGCCGGATCACGGTGTACGAGGAGGGGGGGAAGACGAAGATCGGCACCCTGCTCCCCACGAAACTCCTCGAGGTCTTCCCGAACGCCGAGGCCGTGGCCGGGGTGGCCCGGGAGGTGGAGGGGGAGATCCTGGCGATGATCGAGGAGGCCGCGGCGTAGAGCGGCCGGGGCCGGGAATGGGGAATCGTGAATCGGGAATGGCGGACGGCTTGGGGCGCTTCCCCGCGACGGGGCCGACGCGGGGGGAACTGGGGGACACTCCGCCCGGACCGGCCCCGGCGAAGCCCTGGCGCGCCTCCGGGCCCCCGCGGATCGCCCCCCTCACATCGGCCCCGCCTTCGTGCTAGCATACCTCCCCTTCGCGTTCCCGAGGGAGGAGGCCATGCCCCACAGCCACGTGTTCCCGTTCTCGGCCCTGGTGGGCCAGGACCGGATGAAGCTCGCCCTGGTCCTCAACGTGATCGACCCCACGATCGACGGGGTCCTGATCCGGGGGGAGAAGGGCACGGCCAAGTCCACGGCCGTGCGGGCCTTGGCCCAACTGCTGCCCGAGATCCCGGTGGTGGCCGACTGCCCCTTTTCGTGCCACCCCACCCGGCCCGAGGAGATGTGCGAGCGGTGCCGGGAGCGCCGGGCGGCCGGCGAGGCGCTGCCGGAGGCCCGAAGGCCCATGGCCGTGCTGGATCTGCCCGTGGGCGCCACGGAGGACCGGGTGGTGGGCTCGATCGACATCGAGCGGGCCCTCAAGACCGGCGAGAAGGCCTTCGAGCCCGGGGTGCTCGCCCGGGTGAACCGGGGCATCCTCTACGTGGACGAGGTGAACCTCCTGGACGACCACATCGTGGACGTGCTCCTCGACGCGGCCGCCATGGGGGTGAACCACGTGGAGCGCGAGGGCGTGTCGGTGCGGCACCCGGCCCGGTTCGTGCTGGTGGGCACCATGAACCCCGAGGAGGGGGAACTCCGGCCCCAACTCCTCGACCGGTTCGGCCTGTGCGTGGACGTGGTGGGCATCCGGGACCCCAACGACCGGGTCGAGGTGATCCGCCGCCGCCGGGCCTACGAGGCCGACCCCGAAGGGTTCCGGCGGGCCTGGGCCGAGGCCGACGCCCGGGTCCGGGAGGCCCTGGTGCGGGCCAAGGACCTTCTGCCCCGGGTGGAGGTGACCGACGAGGACCTCGAGGTGATCGCCACCCTGAGCGTGGACCTGGGGGTCGACGGCCACCGGGCGGATCTCGCCCTGCTGAAGGCCTGCCGGGCGCTCGCGGCCTACCGGGGCCGCACCCGGGTCACCGACGACGACATCGCCGAGGCCGCGGGCCTCGTGTACGCCCACCGGCTCAAGAAGACCCCCTTCGAGGAGCGGATCCTCTCGGAGGAGGAGGTGGTCTCCTCGATCCAGCGCACCCGCGAGGCCCAGAAGGCCCCCAAGCACAACCCGCCCCATAAAAAAAAAGAGCCCACCTGAGCCCCGAGAAGAAGGCCGGCGACCGGCTCGTGCTGGCCGAGCGGGTGTACGCCGCGACCGGCCGGTTTCTCGTGCGGGGCACCGTGGTGAACCGGGAGGTCCGAAAGCACCTGGCCCGGGGCCGCAGGGTCCGAAACCGCCTGGCCCCCGACGCCGGCCGCTACATCCGCGCCCGCATCCCCCAGCACAAACCCCGGGCCCTCGCCGTGGACGCGACCCTGCGGGCCGCGGCCCCCGAGCAACCCCGGCGCCGGGCCCTGGGGCTCGCGCCGCCCACGGGCATCGCCGTGCTGCCCCCGGACCTCCGGGAGAAGGTGCGCACCCGGCGCTCGGGCGTGAGCCTGCTGTTCGCCGTGGACGCCTCGGGATCCATGGGGGTCGAGGAGGTCATGGCCAAGGCCAAGGGCATCGTGCTCACGCTCCTCACCGACGCGTACCAGAAGCGCGACCGGGTGGGCCTGTTGGCGTTCCGGGGCACCGAGGCCCGGCTCGTGCTCCCCTTCACCTCGAGCGTGGCCCAGGCCCAGCAGCGGCTCAAGGACCTCCCCACGGGCGGCAAATCGCCCCTTGCGCTCGCGCTCGCCAAGAGCCTCGAGGCGTTTCACCGGGAGCTCACCAAGCACCCGGGCCGGATCCCGCTTCTCGTGCTTCTGACCGACGGCAAGGCCAACATCAGCATGGCCGGCCGGGAACCCTTCGACGAGGCCCTGGAGCAGGCCCGGCGCATCCGGCGGGCCGGCATCCGGAGCCTCGTGGTGGACACCGACCTCACCTGGATCCACTCCTACGCCTACGCCCGGGTGCTGGCCGAGGCCATGGGCGCCCGGTGCCTGGGCATCCGGGACCTGGAACTGGGGAAGGTGATCGACTTCATGACGCTGGGAAGCGGGGAAGCGGGGAGGCTGGGAAGCTAGGAAGCTGGGAAGCTGGAAAGCTGGGAGGCGAAAGACCGTTTGGCCACGGATGCACACAGATCTACACGGATTTTTCACCCCTGGGGGTGGACCGGGGCCGAGTCGTTCTCTCCCCGCGGCCCCAAACCCGGGGATCCCGGAGCCCAAAATCTGTGTTCATCTGTGTTCATCTGTGGCTACCCCGCGCCTTCGGTGTCCGCCCGTTCCCAGGGGCCGTCCAGGGACCGGCGGATCCATTCCG
>CAZUYO010000254.1:0-4464 GCA_964624725.1 uncultured Thermodesulfobacteriota bacterium | reverse complement strand
AGCCGCTGACGCTGGAATCACAAAGGATTTTGGCCTCCCAGCGTCCTAGCCTCCGAGCCTCCCAGCGGGGCCAAAGGCCCGGCCCCCTACCCGCACTCCGAGTAGCCGCAGCTACGGCACAGCACGCAGCCCTCCTCGTGCTCCAGGGCGTCGCCGCACTCGGGGCAGGCCCCGCCCACGTCCACGTGCTTTTCGATCTCCCGCTCGGGCTCGAGGTGGCGGTGCACCGCGATCGCCAGGGCGTCGGCGCAGGAGAGCACCCGGTTCGGCCCGAACCCGGCGGGCTTGTGGCAGGAGATGCCCCGGAGTTGGCGCACCACCGGCTCGGGCTTCACGCCCGAGCGCCAGGCGAGGGACACGAGCCGGCCGATGGCCTCGCACTGGCTCGCGGCGCAGCCCCCGGCCTTGCCCATGGTGGTGAACACCTCGAAGAGCCCCTGCTCGTCCTCGTTGATGGTGACGTAGAGGGGGCCGCACCCGGTCTGCATCTGGTAGGTCTTGCCCGTGAGCACGAGGGGCCGGTCCCGCTTGCGGGGTGCGGGCTCGGGCGCCGACTTTTTCAGGGGGTCGGTCGAGGGTTTCACGAGCACCTGGCTCTCCCGGCTGCCGTCCCGGTAGATCGTGAGCCCCTTGCACCCCAGTTCGTAGGCGAGCCAGAAGGCCCGGGCCACGTCGTCCTTCGTGGCCGACCGGGGGAAGTTCACGGTTTTCGACACCGCGTTGTTGGTGTGCTCCTGGAACGCGGCCTGCATCTCCAGGTGGGCCTTGGGGTCGATGTCGTGGGCCGTGACGAACACCTCGCGCACGTCGGCCGGCACCTGGGGCACCTCCGCCAAGGAGGCCCCCTCGGCGATGCGGCGCATGACCTCGGGGGAGTCGAAGCCCCGCTCCCGGGCCACCCGGGCGAACACGGGGTTCACCTCCACGAGTTCCTCCCCGTCCAGCACCCGCCGCACGAACGCCAGCGAGAACACGGGCTCGATCCCGGAGGAGCACCCGGCGAGGATCGAGATGGTGCCCGTGGGGGCGATGGTGGTGCGGGTGGCGTTCCGGACGGGCCGGGCGCCCGGCCGGTCGTAGACGGAGCCCCCGAAGTTCGGAAACGCCCCGCGCTCCTCCGCCAGATCCTCGCTCGCCTCCCGGGCCACCCGGTCCACGAACCCCATGACTTTGCGGGCGAGTTCCACCGATTCGGCCGAGCCGTACCGGATGCCGAGCTGGTAGAGGAGGTCGGCCCACCCCATGACCCCCAGGCCGATCTTGCGGTTCGCCCGGGTCATCCGTTCGATCTCGGGCAGCGGGTAGCGGTTCACGTCCACCACATTGTCGAGGAAGTGCACGGCGAGCCGCACGGTCTCCTCGAGCTTCTCCCAGTCCACCTCGCCGTCCCGGGCCATGCGGGCGAGGTTCACACTGCCCAGGTTGCACGACTCGTAGGGCAGGAGCGGCTGCTCTCCGCAGGGGTTCGTGGACTCGATGGCCCCCACGTGGGGGGTGGGGTTGTCGCGGTTGATCCGGTCGATGAACACGATGCCCGGCTCCCCGGATTTCCAGGCCTCCTCCACGATGGTGTCGAACACCTCCCGCGCCCGGAGCCGGCCCGCCACCTCCCCGTTTCGGGGGTTCACCAGGTCGTACTCCCCGTCGGCCCGCACGGCCTCCATGAACGCCTCGGTGATGGCCACCGAGAGGTTGAAGTTGGTCAAGACGTCCGGGTTCGACTTGACCGTGATGAACTCCAGGATGTCGGGGTGGTCCACCCGCAGGATCCCCATGTTGGCGCCCCGGCGGGTGCCCCCCTGCTTGATCATCTCGGTCGCGGTGTCGAACACCTTCATGAAGCTGATGGGACCCGAGGACACCCCGCTCGTGGAGCGCACGAGGTCGTTCTTGGGCCGGATCCGAGAAAAGCTAAACCCCGTGCCGCCGCCCGACTTGTGGATCAGGGCCGTGTTCTTCACGGCCTCGAAGATGCTGTCCATGGAGTCCTCCACGGGCAGCACGAAGCAGGCCGAGAGCTGTCCCAGCTCCCGGCCGGCGTTCATGAGGGTGGGGGAGTTGGGCAGGAACTCGAGCCGGGCCATGGCCTGGTAGAAGGCCACGGCGGTCTGCTCCACGTCGGCCTCGGGGTCGTGGAGCCGGTCGGCCTCGGCCACCGCCCGGGCCACCCTCCAGAGCATCTCCTTGGGGGTCTCGGCGGGCTTTCCGTCGGGGCCCTTCTTGAGATAGCGCTTTTCCAGCACCACCAGGGCGTTGGGCGAAAAGGCGGGTTCGATCTCCAGGGGGATCACGCGGGCGGCCGAGTGGGGCATCGGGTCCTCCTTTCGCGGGGAAGAAGATCAATATCTAGTGGATGCGGTGTGTAGCTCAACAAGATGTTGGGGGTCAAGGGTGGATTTTCGCCGAAAAAAGAGGCGGCCCGAAGGCCGCCTCGATTCCGGAGCGTTTTTATCCTTTTACGACTTCTTCGGCTCCTCCCCTTCCCCTTCGGGGGCCGGGTGACCCGGGTCGGTTCCCGGCGGGGGGGGCACGGCCGCCTCCTTCTCTTCGGGTTTCGGTTCCGTCTCGGGCTCCAAGACCGCCTCTTCCATGTCCCGGGGTTCGTTCGCCGGGGCCTCCTGGGTGGGCGGGGCCGGCGCAGGCTCCACCTCGGCGAGGGCCGGTTCGTCGGGTTGGGGAGCCGGGGCCTCCTCGGCCGCGGCCGCCTCCTCTTCCTCGGGGAAGTGCTTCCGGGCCCGGCTCAGCCGCCCGATGGCGTCCCGCAGGTGCTCGATCTCCTCGCGGTTCTTCCGGATGCTCTCCACGAGGAGCTTGACCTCTTCCTCCTCCAGGATCCCGGTCTGGCCGTTCACCACCGCGTTGTAGACCAGGTTCCCCAGATCCCGGAGATCCGCCTTGATCTCCTTCTGGAGCGCCGCGATCCGCATCCGCTTCTTCAAAATCCGGCTTTGCTTGGTGGTCTCGAACGCCAGCACCGAAAGGCCCTTCTGGGTCTTCCGGATCAGGCTGTCTCCCTGGCTCGCCATCTGCGCCTCCTTTCCCCACGTAACCCCAACGGTTTTCCGCGATCCCACAAGGCCCGCGAATGTATCGGCAACGCCGGGGGGTGTCAAGGCGGCACGCGGGGGCCGCAAACGGGGGCGCCGGGGCTGGCCCGGCCCCACGTCTGTGCTATCTTGGCGCCATGCGTCTGCACCGGTTCGTCCACTCTCTGTGGATTCTGGCGTTCGTCGCGGCGGGGCCGGCCCGGGCCGCGGTGGTGCCGCTCGTCGAGATCGAGGGGCCCATCGGCCCGGTGGCCGCCGAGTACGTGGAGGAGGCCCTGGCCGAGGTGGACCCCGTGGCGAGCCCGGCGGTGGTCCTGCGGCTCGACACCCCGGGCGGTCTCGACGCCTCCATGCGCCGCATCGTGCGGGCCGTGCTCCGAAGCCCGGTGCCGGTGGTGGCCTGGGTGGGCCCCTCCGGGGCCCGGGCCGCGAGCGCCGGCCTCTTCGTGGTGGCGGCCGCCCACGTGGCCGCCATGGCGCCGGGCACGAACCTGGGGGCCGCCCATCCGGTGGCCCTGGGAGGCGGGGGGGGAGACGACACCCTGGCCCGGAAGGCCGAGGAGGACGCGGCCGCGTACCTGCGTTCCCTCGCCCGGCAGCGGGGGCGCGACCCGACCTGGTTCGAGGAGGCCGTGCGCGAGAGCCGAAGCCTCGCGGCGGAGGAGGCCCTGGAACAGGGGGTGGTGGATCTCCTGGCCGCCACGCCCGAGGAGCTCCTCACGAAGCTGGAGGGCCGCAAGGTCCCCTTCGGCACGGCCGAGGTCGAGCTCCACCTCGAGGGGGCCCGGGCGCGGCCGGTGCCGATGGGGCTCCGGCACCGGGCCCTGCGGGTGCTCTCGGACCCCAACGTGGCGTACCTCCTGCTGCTCCTGGGATTTTACGGGCTCTTTTTCGAGCTCTCGAACCCGGGCGCCATCTTCCCCGGGGTGCTCGGGGGGATGTGTCTCATCCTCGCGTTCGTGGGGCTCCAGACCCTGCCGTTCCACTACGGCGGGGTGCTCCTGATCCTCCTGGGCCTCGTGCTCCTCCTTCTCGAGGTCAAGATCACCTCGTTCGGGCTCCTCACGGTGGGCGGGGTGGTGTGCCTGGTGCTCGGGAGCCTCATGCTGTTTCGCTCCAGCGAGGCCTACTACCGGGTGAGCTGGACCGTGCTCGTGCCGGCCGTGGCCGGGACGGTGGCGTTTTTCGCCTTCGCCGTGGGCAAGGGCCTGGCGGCCCAGAAGGCCCGGCGGCTGGGGGGGAGCGAGGGCCTGGTGGGCGAGCGGGGCCGGGTGGTGGAGCCCCCGGGGCCCGACCGGCCCGGCCGGGTGTTCGTGCACGGGGAGTACTGGAACGCCCGCTGTGTCGACCCGGTGGGACCTGGGGCGGAGGTGGAGGTGGTGGCCGTGGAGGGCCTCACCCTCACCGTGCGGCCGGT
>CAZUYO010000253.1:0-4474 GCA_964624725.1 uncultured Thermodesulfobacteriota bacterium | reverse complement strand
TTGGTGCTGAGAACCCGTTCCCAAGCTCACCAGGGCTGGATCTCGGCGTGGATCCGCCGGAACTCCTCGTGGACGCTTCGGAACACCCGCAGCAGTTCGGGGTCGAAGTGGGCCCCGGGACGGGTGCGGCCGTCGCCCCGCTCGAACACCTCCATGGCCTCCTCGTGGGAAAGGGCGGGCTTGTACGGCCGGGCCGACCGCAGGGCGTCGTACACGTCCACGATCTTCACGAGCCGCGCCTCCCGGGGGATCTCCTCCCCTCGAAGCCCCCGGGGGTAGCCCGACCCGTCCCAGTTCTCGTGGTGGGCCCCGGCGATGCGCCGGGCCGTGGCGAGCCGGGGCGAGGTCCCGATGATCTTCTCCCCGTGGAGGGTGTGCTCGCGCATCAGGGCGGTTTCGGCCTCGGTGAGGGGGCCGGGTTTGCGAAGGAGCTCCCGGGGGGTGTGGATCTTTCCCACGTCGTGGAGCTGGGAGGAGTAGGCGAGCACCCGGGCCTCGGTGTCGGTGTACCCGGCCGCCCGCGCCAGCACCTCGCAGTACCGGCTCACCCGCACGATGTGGTCGCCGGTGACCTCGTCGTTCACCTCGCTCGCCCGGGCCAGGGCCCCGATCAGGTACACGAAGGCCTCCTCCACCTGCGCCACCCGGGAGGCCAGGGTCCACACCGCCCCCAGGGTCACCGCGAGGGCCGCCAGGACCTGGGCCTCGTACCGGGTGGCCCGGTCGGGGTAGTTGAAGGCGATGATCGCGCCCGGCCGGTCCCCGGCCACCCGGTAGCTGACGAAGTTGCGGACCGCCTCCCCGATCGCCTCCCGGACCTCGGGATGGAACCGGTTCTGATAGGCCCCGAGGTCGCCGCCGTCGTCCTCCCAGTTCGACACGGTGACGTCCCCGGACCCCACGGAAAACGCGTGGGACTCGTCGGCCCGGAACCGGATCGGGCCCCGGGCCGGCCGGAACCCCTCGGGGGTCGAGCGGTAGAGCACCCCCTCGAACTCCTCGCCCCGCGCATGGACCAAGAAGACGTGGGACGGTGCCCGGGTGCCTTGGCCGGGTTCGCCGAGGGTCATCTCGTTGAGGGCCCGCACCACGAGGGCGTCGGGGTCGGGCACCGAAGGGCACTCCTGGCACAGCTCGGCCAGGGTCTCGTCGGTGACCCGCAGCAGATCGAGCGTCTGGCGAAAGGCCATGTGGCACAGGTCGCGGCCGCGCCGGGGCACATGGATCAAACGCGCGCGGTGGGGCATGGGATTGTCCCTCATGTAGCTGGAAGGCTGGAAAGCAGGAAGGCCAGAATCCCGAGGACCGCTCGGGGTCCCACTCCGGAGAAGGCCCCTTGACCGTCCGGCGGCCCGACCCCATCCTACCGTCGTCCCAAAGGAGCGCAACCCGATGAGACTTTTACTCCACACCTGCTGCGGTCCCTGCGCCATCGTGCCCCTGCGGCGGTTGCGCGCCGAGGGCGTCGAGTGCATGGGCGTGTACGCGAACCCCAACATCCAGCCCTACACCGAATGGGCCCGGCGGAAGGAGGCGCTGGAAACCCTGGCCGAGGCCGAGGGGCTCCGGCTCCTTCCCCCCGGGGAGTACGACGTCGTGTCCTGGCTCCGGCAGGTGGCGTTCCGGGAAGCCGAGCGCTGCCGCATCTGCTACCACCTGCGGCTCCGGCACACGGCCCTCCTGGCGAAACGGGGGCGGTTCGACGGGTTCACGACCACGCTTCTCTACAGCAAGTTCCAACGGCACGATCTCATCGCCGAGGTGGCCGGGGCGGTCTCCAGCGAAACCGGGGTGCGGTTCGTGTACCGGGATTGGCGGGAGGGGTGGAAGGAGGGGGTGGAAGCCTCGAAGGCCATGGGGCTGTACCGGCAGTCGTACTGCGGGTGCATCTACAGCGAGCAGGAGCGGTATCGGCCGAAGCGGTCGGGAGGTGAGCCATGACCGATCTGGCGAAGATGCTGATCCTGATGGGGTGTCTTCTCGCGGGCCTCGGCGCCCTCCTTCTCCTCGTGGGGAAGGTTCCGTGGATCGGACGGCTTCCCGGCGACATCGTGGTGGAGCGGCCGGGATTCCGGTTCTACTTTCCCCTGGGGACCTCGATCCTCCTTTCGGTGGCCTTGTCCCTGGTGCTGTGGCTTCTCGGTCGGCGCTGACCCCCCTTGACACGGTCCGGCGCGTGATTATCAAAAACAACGCGCCGGCCGGGGTGGCCGGCAACAGTCCAAATCCCAGCGTGAGGAGGTGTAGCCATGCGTGGGACGAGCCTGATTCCGAGGGAAGAGGTGTTCGAGCCCATCCGCGCGCTCACCCAGGAGGTGGACCGCATGTTCCACAGCGTGCTGGGGGACTGGGCTGAACGGGTGCCCGCCCGGTTCCGGTTCGACTGGGGTGAGTGGCAGTTCTCGCCCCGGATCGACGTGATGGACCGGGGGAACCTCTACGAGCTCAGGGCCGAGGTGCCCGGGTTCAGCCGCGAGGACCTTCAGGTGGACGTGACGGAGAATGCGGTCACGCTGAAGGGCGAGCGCAAGGAGGAGGAGCTCAAGGAAGGCGAGAGCTACCTGTACCGCGAGACCCGGGCCGGGAGCTTCGAGCGGGTGATCCGGCTGCCCGAGGAGATCCGGGTGGACGGCGTCACCGCGAAGCTCAGGGACGGCGTGCTCACCATGACCCTGCCCAAGGTGCGCGAGGAGCACCGCCGGAAGGTCGAGGTGATCACCGAATAACCCGGCCCAGGGGCTCGGGGGAAGACGGGGACCTTCGGAGGTCCCCTTTTTCTATGTCTGGGACCCGGAGTCGCCGTAGCGTTCCACAAGGCGGTTTTTCTGCACCTTTCCCATGGCGTTGCGGGGAAGCTCTTCGGCGAGGAACACCCGCTTGGGGCACTTGTAGCCGGCGAGTTTCGCTTTGCACAGGGCGATGAGTTCCTCCGGCGCCGGTGGGGGGACGTCCGGCTTCGGGACCACCACGGCGGTCACCCGCTCCCCGAACTCCTCGTCGGGCACCCCCACCACGGCGCACTCCCGCACGGCCGGGTGGGTCTCGAGCACGAGTTCCACCTCCTTGGGGTACACGTTGTACCCGCCGGTGATGATGAGCTCCTTGGCCCGTCCCTTGAGGTACAGCCGCCCCCCGTCCCCGGGGTCTTGGTAGCCCAGGTCGCCCGAGCGCAGCCATCCGTCCACCAGGGCCTCCCGGGTCTTCTCGGGCATCCGCCAATAGCCCTTGAACACGTTGGGCCCCTGGACCCAGACCTCCCCGATCTGGCCCGGGGGCACGTCGCGACCCTGGTCGTCGCAGACCCGGATCGCCACGCTCGGCAGCGGGTAGCCGACGCTCCCCGGGATCCGACGCTCGGGCTCGTAGGGGTTCGAGGCGATCATGCCGGCCTCGGTCATCCCGTAGCGCTCCAGGATCCGGTGGCCGGTGGCCGCCTCGAACCGGCGGAACAGATTCTCGGAAAGGGGGGCCGAGCCCGAGAGGAACACCCGCATGGTCGAGAGGTCGGGCTTGCGGGGCCGGCGGTCCCATTCGGCCATGAGCCGCTGGTAGATGGTGGGGACCGCCATGAGCACGGTGCAGCGGTCGGCCTCGATGGCGTCCCAGGCGCGGGCCGGGTCGAACCGCTCGTGCATCACCAGGGTGGCCCCGGCGTGGAGGGCGCCCTGGGCGGCCACCATGAGGCCGTGGACGTGGAACAGCGGAAGCACGTGCAAGAGCACGTCGCTCTCGCTCCACCGCCAGATCTCGTGGAGGTCGAGGAGGTTTGCCACGAGATTTCGGTGGGTGATCATGGCGCCCTTCGACCGGCCCGTCGTCCCCGAGGTGTAGCAGATGACCGCCACGTCGTCGTCGCCCGCGGGATACTCCGGCCGGAACGACCCGGGCACCCGGCCGAGTGCCGCCGGAAGGGGCTGGGCCCACGAGGGTCCCTCGGGGTCCACGCATACCGGCTTTGTCCCGGGCAGATCCCGGAGCACCGCTTCCGCACGAAGCAGGCGTTCCGGGTCGGACACGAAAAGCGCGCTCCCCGAATCCCGGAGAAAGTACTCGACCTCCTCGGGTTTGTAGTCCGCGTTGAGGGGCAGGGTGATCGCCCCCAGGGAGAGGACGCCGAGATGCAGGTAGAGGAAGTCGAGCCGTTTGGACAGCTGTAGGGCCACCCGGTCCCCCGGCCGGACCCCGAGGTCGGCGAGCGCGCCGGCGTGGAGCCGCACGGCCTCCCAGAACCGCCCGTAGGTCACGGGCCGCCCCTCGAACCGTACGGCGGTCTTCTCCGGATCCCGCGCGCCCACGTCGGCCAAGAGTTTTGCGAGGTTCATGAACGGTCGCCTCCCGGCATCAGCCGATCATCTGGTTGGGCAGCCAGAGCGCCAGTTGCGGAAACGCCGCCACGAGCGCGATGACGACGAGTTCGATGATCACGAACGGTAGCACGCCCCAGAGCACCTGCGACAGGGGCACGTCGGGGGCG
>CAZUYO010000252.1:0-4482 GCA_964624725.1 uncultured Thermodesulfobacteriota bacterium | reverse complement strand
GAGATGAAGGAGAAGAAGGCCCGCGTGGAGGACGCCCTGCACGCCACCCGGGCGGCCGTGGAGGAGGGCATCGTGCCCGGCGGCGGCGTGGCCCTGGTGCGGTGCATCGAGGCCCTGAACGACCTGAAGCTCTCCGACTCCCAGATGGTGGGCGTGAACATCGTGAAGCGGGCCCTCGAGGAGCCCCTGCGGCAGATCGTGGCCAACGCCGGCCTCGAGCCCTCCGTGGTGGTGAACGAGGTGAAGGGCCGCAAGCTCACCGAGGGCTTCGACGCCTACCAGGAGAAGTACGTGGACATGATGGAGGCCGGCATCATCGACCCGACCAAGGTCACCCGCACGGCCCTCCAGAACGCGGCCAGCGTGGCGGGCCTGCTGCTCACCACCGAGGCCATGGTGGCCGAACTCCCGAAGGAGGAGAAGGCTCCGGCCGCGCCCGGCGCCGGCATGGAGGACTTCTAAGCCCTTCCACGCCGCACGAGCGCTCCGACGGGGCCCGGGGTCGACCCGGGCCCCGTTTTTCTTTGCAATACTTTCCACAGACTAAACTTTTTTCCGTCTCTGCACTCAAGTGAAACACGCCCCCGGCCGATCGGGAACCGGTCCGGGGGCGACCCCCTTCCCACGGAGGACGCATGACCGACCCGAGCCCCAGGGACTGGGCGCGCCTGGTGGTGGAGGCCACCGACGACCTCGTGTACGTGTGCTCCGAGGATCTGCGGATCGCCTACATGAACCCGGCGCTCGTACGGCGCACCGGCCGGGACGCCACCGGGGAGCGCTGCCACGAGGCGCTCCACGGCCTGCCGGAGCGGTGCCCCTGGTGCCCCAACGACCTCGTGATCGGCCAGGGCCGGACCCACACCTGGGAGGTGCGAAGCCCCCAGGACGGCCGGTGGTACCACGTGCTGAACGTGCCCTGGGCCCAGGGGGGCCGACGCTACAAACTCTCGGTCATCCGGGACATCACCGGGCGGAAAGAGGCGGAAGAGGACCTCGCCGGGCGCAAGCGGTTCCTGCGGGGCGTTCTCGATTCGGCCGGGGTGGCCGTGTTCGCGATCGACCGGGAACACCGTTGCACCCTCTGGAACCGGGCGTGCGAGCGGCTCACCGGGCTTCGGGCCGAGGAGGTCGTGGGCACCGACCGGCACTGGAGCGCGTTCTACGACGAACCCCGCCCCACCCTGGCCGACCTCGTGCTCGACGGCCGGACCGAACGGGGGCCGGACCTCTACCCGGTGTTCGGCCCCTCGCCCCTGGCCCCGGACGCGGTGCGGGCCGAACGCACCTTCCGGAATCTCGGCGGGGAGGAGCGCCACATCGCCTTCGAGGCCGCCCCGGTCCGCGACGAGGCCGGCCGGATCGTCGCCGTGGTGGAGACGATCCACGACGTGACCGAGCAAAAGCGGGCCGAGGTCGACCGGGAGCGGCTCGCCCTGGCCGTGGACCAGGCGGCCGAGGCCATCGTGATCACCGACCACGAGGCCCGCATCCTGTCGGCCAACCCGGCCTACGAGGCCATCATCGGGGTTCCGGTGGAACGGGCCCGGGGGCTGCCCCTCGGCGAGGTGCTCGAAGACACCGACCCCGGGTTCGACCCCAAGGCGGCCCGGCTACACCTGCTCGCCACCGGGCGCTGGTCGGGCCGGGTGGGCAAGCGGCGCCCCGACGGCCGGGAGATCGTGCTCGACGTCACGGCCACGGTGGTCCGCGACGCCGGCGGGGTTCCCCGTTACGGCCTTTGCATCTTCCGGGACGTGACCGAGGAGGTGCGCTGGGAGCGGGAACGGCTGCGGGCCGAGCGGCTGCGGGCCCTGGGGACCCTCGCCGGGGGCATCGCCCACGATTTCAACAACCTGCTCATGGGCATCCTGGGCAGCGCCGAACTGCTGGAGCACGAGGTCGCGCCCGACGGCCCGGGCCGCGGCCACCTGGAACGGATCGTCCGGGCCGGGGAGCGGGCCCGGGACCTGGTGACCCAGATCCTCCAGTTCTCCCGGGCCGACCCCGAGGGGGACCGCCGGGCCGACCTGGGGGCCGAGGCCGAGCTGGTGGCCGAGATGCTCCGGGCCACCACCCCCTCGGTCGTGGAGGTGGCCTGGCACGCCCCGGCCCACCCGTGCTTCGTCCCCCTGGACCCCGCCCAGGCCCAGCAGGTGGTGCTCAACCTCGCCACCAACGCGATCAAGGCCCTGGGCACGGACCCCGGCCGGGTGTCGCTGGCGGTGGAGCGGGTGGACGCCTCCCTGCCCCTGCCCCCGGACCTTTCCCCCGGGGTCTACTACCGCCTGTCGGTGGCCGACACCGGCTGCGGCATGGACGCCGCCACCGCCGATCGGATCTTCGAGCCGTTCTTCACCACCCGCCCCGTGGGCGAGGGCACGGGCCTGGGGCTCTCGGTGGTGTACGGGGTGGTGCGGGCGGCCGGCGGGACGATCCGGGTGGAAACCGCCCCGGGCCGTGGTAGCCTGTTCGAGGTCTTCCTGCCCGCGGTGGAGGGGGCCGCGGACCGGGCTCCCGACCCCGGCCCCGCCCCGGAGGCCGCCCCGCTCCGGGTGCTGGTGGTGGACGACGAGGAGGCCGTCCGGGAGATCACCCGGGACCTCCTGGCTGGGTTGGGCCACGAGGTGGTCCTGGCCGCCTCGGCCGAGGAGGCCCTGGAGATCCTGGCCCGGGAACCGGGGGTGGAGGTGGTGCTCACCGATCGGTCGATGCCCGGGGTTCCGGGCGAGGAACTGGCCCGGCGCATCCGGGAAGCGTTTCCCGCGGTGGAGGTCGTCCTGTTCACGGGCCACATGGAACCCGAGGTGGCCGAACGGGCCCGGGCGGCCGGGGTTTCCGAGATCCTGACAAAACCCATCCGGCGGGCCCAACTGGCCGGCGCGCTCCGGAGGCTCTCGGCCCGGAGGGCGGAGCAAGGGGAGGACTGAAGATGGCAAAAATCCTGGTGGTGGACGACGAGGAGCACGTGCGGGACGTGGTGCGGCAGATGCTCGAGCAGGCCGGCCACGAGGTCCGGGAGGCCGCGGACGGGGTCGAGGCCCTCGACCAGGTCGGCGCGTGGCAGCCCGACCTCGTGTTGACCGACATCCTCATGCCCAACAAGGGCGGGCTCGTGCTGATCAAGGAGCTGCGGGAGCGCGATCCCCGGCTGCCGATCGTGGCCACCTCGGGCGGGGGCCGCACCGGGAAGCTCAACTTCCTCTCGACCGCACGCACCTTCAAGGGGGTCGTGACCCTGAAGAAGCCCTTTTCCCGGCGGGAGCTCCTGGCGGCGGTGGGCGAGGCCCTCGGGGCCGCCCCCTCGGCTTGACGCATCCGGCTCGCCTCCCCTAGCATCGGCTCCTTTCCGAGGATCCGATGCCGAACGTCCTGCGCCGCCTGGGCTCGGTCCGGCTCGCGGTCGCGCTGCTTCTGGCGCTGGCCGTGGCCGCGGCCCTGGGCACCTGGCTCCCCCAGAACCTCGACCCCGGCGAGTTCCTGCGCCGGTTCCCCCGGGCGGGCCCCCTGCTGCTGGCCCTGGGGCTCGACCGGTTCTTCTCAAGCCCCCTGTACCGGGGGCTTCTCGCGCTGTTCACCCTGAACCTCCTCGCGTGCGCCGCGGGCCGGTCCCGCAGGGGGTGGCTCGCCTTTCGCGGCCGGGCCGGCCCCACCGTGCGCGTGCCCGGGCCGGCCGCCCCCGATCTTGCCGAGCGGCTCCGGGCCGCCGGGTTCCGGATCCGCACGACCTCGCCCCTCCGGGCGAGCCGGCGGCCCTGGGCGTTCCTCGGGTTCCCCCTGGTTCACCTGTCGCTCCCCGTGATCTTCGCCGGCGCCCTGTGGGGCAGCCTGGCCGGGTTCGTCGGGACGCAGACGGTCCACGTGGGCGACGAGATGGAAACCTTCCACGACTGGTCGGCCGGCCGGGACCGCCCCCTGCCCTTCCGGCTTCGGGTGACCGATTTCCGGGAACTCCACTACCCCACCCCCCTCAAAGTCCGCCTGGGCCGGCCCGGCGGGACGCCGGTGGAGGTCGTGACCCGCGAGGGCGCCCGGATCGAGGTGCCGGACTCGCCCTACACGGTGCGGCTGGGCCGGTTCGACGCCGAGACCCAGGACCTGACGTTCTGGGTCGAGGGGCCCGGGGGGACCCTGGGGCCCTTCTCCCGGGACCGGCGAGAGGGATGCCCGGTGGACTTCACGCCCTTGGGGTTCCGCGACCCGGAGGTCCGGCGGGTCGAGACCCGGGTCGAGGTGCTCGCCCCCGACGGCACCCCGGCCCGAACGGCCGTGATCGCGGTGAACGAACCCCTGGTGCACGAGGGGCTTCGCATCTTCCTCACGGCCTGGGGGGCCGACCGGTACGGGTTTTCGTGGGTGGGGTTCCAGATCACCCGGGACCCGGGCCAGCCCGCGGTGTGGCTGGGGTCGGCCGGCCTCGTCGTGGGCCTCGCCCTGCTGTGGGCCGGCCGGGGGGCCTGGGTGTGGGAGGAGGAGGAGGAG
>CAZUYO010000251.1:0-4507 GCA_964624725.1 uncultured Thermodesulfobacteriota bacterium | reverse complement strand
ATTTCGGGTATTGAGGGCGGGGCGGCAGGCCTTGCCCCTTGGGGTTTCGCGTTCCAGCTTCCCAGCTTCCTAGCCTTCGAGCAGCGGACCCGCCATGGCCGACTACACCCCCGGAGAACTCATGATCGCGCGGGCCGCCCGGGAGATCCGGGACGGGGAGCTCGTGTTCGTGGGCATGCGCCTGCCGCTGCTGGCGTTCCTGCTGGCCCGCTCCACCCATGCGCCCCGCGCCGTGGGGCTCTTCGAGAACGGGGTGCTCCGGGACGCCCCGGCGTCCGACCCCCTGATCACCATGAGCGACCCCCCCAACCTCCGGGGGGCCCGCATGTGCATGGGCATGGAGCTCGCGATGGGGCTCCTGCAGTCCGGGCGGGTGGACCTGGGGTTCATCGGGGGGGCGGAGATCGACCGGTTCGGGAACCTGAACACCACCGCGGTGGGCCCCGACGAGGCCCCGGTGCGGCTGCCCGGCAGCGGGGGGGCCTGCGACATCGCCTGCCTGGCCGGCCGGCTCGTGATCGTGATGAAGCACGAGCGCCGGCGGTTCGTGGAGCGGGTCCGCTACGTGACGAGCCCGGGGCACGGCGACGGCCGGGCCTGGCGCGAGGAGCAGGGGCTTTTGGGGGGCGGGCCCTCGGCCGTCATCACCGACAAGTGCGTGTTCGCGTTTCACCCGCGGACCCGGGAACTGGTGGTCGCGTCGGTTCACCCCGGGGTGAACCCCGGGGAGGTGCGGGCCCTCACGGGGTGGCCCGTGGTGATCCCCGACCCCGTGCCCCTCACGCCGGAGCCCACGCCCGAGGATCTGGCGGTGATCCGGCGGTACGACCCGGAGGGGTTTTGGAGCCGGTGACCCAAACGCTCCGTCGCCGCATGTTGGAACGGCTGAGGGCCGGGCCCGCCACCGTGGCCGAGCTGGCCCGGGCGCTCGGGCTGCGGGAACCGGAGGCCGCCGAGCACCTCGGCCACGCGCTGCGATCGCTCGCGCCCGGGGAGCGGGTCGTGGTGGAGCCGGCGCGGTGCCGGGCCTGCGGGTTCTCGTTTCGGGGCCGCGGGCGCACCGGCCGGCCGGGCCGGTGCCCCCGGTGCCGCGCCGAGCGGATCGCGCCGGCCCGGTACCGGGTGGAGGGCCGGGAGGGCTGACGGCGTCCGGGCGCGGCCGGCCCCCGGAACCGCGCGTCTCCCACCGGGTGACGGGCCGGCGAGACCCGAGGGGATGTGACCCGATGTTCGAGCCAGCCTACGTCCGTGCCTGGCGCTCGGGCCGGCTGCACGACGCCGTCCGGACGGCCTATCAGCGGCTCGCCGCCTGCGATCTTTGCCCCCGGCGCTGCGGGGTGAACCGGCTTCGGGGGCAGACCGGCGTGTGCCGCACCGGGCTCCACGCCAAGGTGGCCTCGGCGGGCCCCCACTTCGGGGAGGAGCGGCCGCTCGTGGGCTTCGGCGGCTCGGGCACCGTGTTCTTCTCGGAGTGCAACCTGCGGTGCCGATTCTGCCAAAACTGGGACATCTCCCAGGACGGCGAGGGCGTCCTCACGCCGGCCCACCGCCTGGCCCGCACGTTCCTGTGGGTCCAAGCCCAGGGCTGCCACAACCTGAACCTCGTGACCCCCTCCCACGTGGTGCCCCAGATCCTCGCGGCCCTCGCCCTCGCGGTGCGCCGGGGCCTCCGGATCCCCCTGGTGTACAACACGAGCGGGTACGATAGCGTCGAAACCCTCCGGCTCCTGGACGGCGTGGTCGACATCTACATGCCCGACCTCAAATGGGTGGACCGGGCCGCGGGGGAGCGCCTCGCCGGCGCGCCCGACTACGGGGAGGCGGCCCGGGACGCGGTGAAGGAGATGCACCGCCAGGTGGGGGACCTGGTGGTGGACGCGAGGGGCATCGCGGTGCGGGGGCTCCTGGTGCGGCACCTGGTGCTCCCCGGCGGGCTCGCCGGCACCCGGGAGGTGATGCGGTTCCTGGCCCGGGAGGTGTCGCCCCGCACC
The DNA here is from genome assembly GCA_964624725.1 of uncultured Thermodesulfobacteriota bacterium. Lineage (GTDB taxonomy): Bacteria > Desulfobacterota > Deferrisomatia > Deferrisomatales > Deferrisomataceae > Deferrisoma. The sequence continues at coordinate 2,516 of CAZUYO010000251.1, read as the reverse complement.
TACGTGAACGTGATGGCCCAGTACCGTCCCGTGGGCGAGGCCCACCGGCTGCCCCCGCTCGACCGTCGGCCCACCCGGGCCGAGGTGGCCGAGGCGGTGCGGATCGCCCGGGAGGAGGGGATCACCCGGCTCGACCGGTGAGGGAGGCTACGGCCGGCGGCAGGCGTCCCGCCGGCTGCCGGCGCAGCAGCACACCGCCAGGCAGGCGAGCACCGCGGCCAGGGCCACCCAGGTGGCCGGGGTCCAGCGGTCCGGCGTGTACCCGAAGGCCCAGCCCGTGACCACCAGGGCCACGGCCAGCACCACGGCCAGCCCCGAAATCACCCGGCACGGCTTGGATTCCCAGAATCCCATGGTACCCTCCTCTCCGGCGTGGCGGCTTGGCCGCTCGGCGGCCGGGCGGCCGGTCCCCCTTCGGCCCCGGGGGGGGCGAAGGCCGCCGGGATCACCGCGGGTTGGGAGACCTCAGTTCGCAGGTCCAACCATAGCGTTCGGCCGCCGGGGCGCAACCCCCCGGCCGTCGGGCACCGGGGCCCGGTCCCACGCACCGACCGCAGCGGATGCCAGCGTCCTAACGTCCCAACGTTCGAACGTCCCAACGGAACCCCCATGGAACTCTGGATCAAACAGGTCGCCCACTACGTGGCCCTCGCGGCCGAGGCCATGGCCGTGTTCTTCATCCTGGTGGGCATCGTGCAGGCCGTGGCCATCTACGTGCGGGGCGGGTTGTTCCGGCACCGGCCCCACCGGGCGCTGTTCACCATGCGCCACGAACTCGGGCACAACCTCTCGCTCAGCCTCGAGTTCCTGATCGGGGCCGACGTCATGCGCACCGCGATCTCCCCGAACTGGCAGGACATCGGCCAGCTCGCGGCCATCGTGGGGATCCGGACGCTCTTGAACTTCTTCCTGCACCAGGAACTCAAGGAGTCGGAGGGGAGGATCGTGCGGGAGTAGGCAGGGCGGGGCCCCAAGACGAAAACCGCCCGGGCCGGCGCGCGCCGACCCGGGCGGTTCTTTGTGCGGACAGGCGGGACCCTACCCGCCCAGGAGCGACCAGAGCACCCCGGCCGCGATGGCCGACCCGATGACCCCGGCCACGTTGGGCCCCATGGCGTGCATCAGCAGGAAGTTCGTCGGGTCTTCCTTGGCCCCCACCATCTGGGCCACCCGGGCCGAGTCGGGCACCGCGCTCACCCCGGCCGCCCCGATCAGGGGGTTGATCTTGTTCTTCGTGAACAGGTTCATGATCTTCGCGAAGAGCACCCCGGCCGCCGTGGCCACGGCAAAGCTCGCGGCACCCAGGGCGAAGATCTTGAGGCTCTGGGGGGTGAGGAAGGTCTCGGCCGAGGCGCTCGCGCCCACGCTCACCCCCAGGAGGATCGTCACGGTGTCGATGAAGGCCGACTTGGCCGTGTTGGAGAGCCGGTCGGTGACCCCGCTCTCCTTCAGGAGATTCCCGAAGAACAGCATGCCCAGCAGGATCACGGCGCCCGGGGCGATCAGGGTGCAGATCAGAAACGACGCGATGGGAAACAGGATCCGCTCGAGCCGCGAGGCGCTCTTGGCCGGGGCCATCTTGATGCGGCGCTCGTTCTTCGTGGTCAGGAGGTACATGACCGGCGGCTGGATCACCGGCACCAGGGCCATGTAGGAGTACGCCGCGATGGCCACCGGGGCGATGAGATGGGGCGCCAGCCGGGAGGCCAGGAAGATCGAGGTCGGGCCGTCGGCCCCGCCGATGATCCCGATGGACGCGGCCTCGGCCGGGGAGAACCCGAGCCACAGCGCCCCGGCCAGGGTGGCGAAGATCCCGAACTGGGCCGCCGCCCCCAGGAGCACGAGCCGGGGGTTCGCGATCAGCGACGAGAAGTCCGTCAGGGCCCCGATCCCGAGGAAGATGAGCGGGGGATAGAACCCCTTGAGCACCCCCATGTAGATGTAGTCCATCACGGTGCTCGGCCCGGCCGTGCCCGCCATGAACTCCTTGCTGATCATCTGGAACCCGGGGGGCAGCGGGATGTTGGCGATCAGGATCCCGAACCCGATGGGGATCAGAAGCAGGGGCTCGTAGTGCTTGCGGATCGCCAGATAGATGAACGTGAGCCCCACGGCCAGCATCACCAGGTGCCCGGGGGTGGCGTTCGCGAACCCGGTGCCCCCCAGAAATTTCTGCAGGAACCCGTCCATCCCTTCCATCAGCCGGCTCCGATCACCACGAGCACCTCGCCCACGCCCACGTCCTGGCCCTTGGCCACCTTAACCTCCAGGACCTTGCCGGCCACGTGGGCCTTGATCTCGTTCTCCATCTTCATGGCCTCCATCACGACCACCGTGTCCCCCACCTCCACGGCGTCGCCCTCGGCCACGAGCACGTTGAGGATGTGGCCGGGCATGGGGGCCGTGATCACCTCGCCGCCCTCGGGGGCCGGCGCGGCCGCCGGGGCCGGTTTCGCCGGCTGGGGTTGCGGCGCGGGAGCCGGCTGGGCGGCGGGCTGGGCCGGGGCGGGCTGGGG
>CAZUYO010000250.1:0-4560 GCA_964624725.1 uncultured Thermodesulfobacteriota bacterium | reverse complement strand
AACCGCGCCTTCCAGCCGTACCCGCCGATGATGTAGCTCACGTCGCCGTAGTCGGCCGGCGGGCCGTGGGTGTTGTCCCCGTCGGTGAGGCCGTCCACCCCAAACACCGAGGCGTCGGGGAGTTCGGAGAAGGGGTAGGTGGGCTTGCGGCCGGCCACCACCTTGTTGAGCTTGTAGTTGTGGCCCGAGAGCTTGAACTCGTCGTACTGCTCCTCGTGGCAGGTGGCGCACACCTCGGTGCCGATGTAGCTGTTCTCGGTCACCGTCGTGGTCTCCCCGCCCTCGAACAGGTATTCGAAGTACCCCTGGAGCCGGTCGGCCCAGGCGTCCTGGGACTCCTCGATGCCCTGCACGTGGCAGCCGCCGCAGGCGTTGGGAATACCCGACGCCGTGGTCTTCGACGCCTTGGGTTCGATGATCTCGAACGTGTGGCTTCGCACGTCGTACTTGACGGCGCTCTTGGCGGTCTTGGGCATGTGGCAGTTGGCGCACTCGGACTCGTCCACGGGGTGCTTGGTGTGGCCCGTGACGAGCGACTCCACCTCGGACTCCGCTGCGGCGTTCCCGTCCACGGCCGCCCGCAGGGTGTCCTTGGAGAGCGTCTCGAACGGCCCGTGGCCCGCGTGGCACGCCAGGCACAACACCACCCCGTCGGCCTCGCCGTCCTCCACCGGGATCGTCACGCCGTCGATCTCCCCGGCGATGGCCCCCTCCACCTCGTCGGCGCCCCGGTGCACGTCGTGGCACTCGAAGCACGGGTGGTCGTAGGGCTTGTCGGGGCCGTGGGGCCCCACGTCGAGGTCCATGCCCTGCTGGTGGTGGGACTTGGAGCCCACCATCTCGCCGGTGTCCGGATCGATCCAGAGGTCGCTGTCCTTGGTGGTCGGGGTGTAGTAATCGAGCCAGTACTCGCCCGGCAGGAACGGCACGAACGAACCGTCGGAGGCCACCTGGGACGGATACCCCGTCTTCGCCCCGTTCGCCTCGAACATCCCGCTGCCGCGGCTGTGGCACGAGGTGCACACGGAGTTCTGCAGGAGCAGGTTGTCCACCGTGTCGGTGTCGCCGTCGCCGTCCACGTCCCGGTCGGCCTCGATGTGGGCCGGGTTGACGATGTTGTCGTCGGCCGGGGCGGCGGCGTGGCGCGAACCCGGACCGTGGCAGGCCTCGCAGCCCACGTTGCGCTCGCCGTTCTCGAAATCGGTCACCCATTCGCCGTCCACGAAGGCCACCTGGGCCGCCAGGCCGGTGTTGTGGCACCCGGTGCAGCGGCGCTCGTAGGAGTCGTTGACCTTCCCCTTCGTGAGGGGCGTCTCACCGGCCCCGTAGATCGGATCGCCGGTGTCCTCGTCGTACCAAGCGCCCGCGTGATACGCCACATACTGCCGGGTCGTCTCGTTGTACTGGACCGGCAGGATGTAGTGGGAGTTCCCGATCTGGGTCACGTAGCGCTGTTTCCACTTGCCGTTGCCGCCCAGCACGTACTTCACCGTGTAGGTGACCTCCCCGATCTTAATCGTCGGGGTGCCCCTCTCATCGGTCCCCAGCACGGGGGCCACCCCCTTGGCGGCCTGGGCGTCGAACCCGGTCACGTCGTAGCCGGCCGGGGGGTTGTTGAAGTCGAGCCCGTCGACGAAGTCGTTGACCCCGTTGCCGTCGGAGTCGTTCACGAGCACCTGGCCCGTGGCCCCCGGCTCGTCCAGGGACCGGAGCTTGAACTTGTGCAGGCTGTGGGCCCAGCCCTGCTGCTCCCCGTGGCACTTGAGACACGTCTCCGAGCCCACGTAGCTCGCCTTCTGGAGCGCCTGTTGCACCCCCTCTTCGGCCAGGGTGTCGCCCCGGCCGGCCGGCTCCCTCGCGCCCCCGCCGCACCCGGCGGCCAGAAGCCCCGCCACCGCGGCCGGGATCACCAGGCCCGTCCACAGCATCCGCGTTCGCATCATGCGCCTCTCCTTTCCGTTGGGTTCCGAAACCGCCGTCAAATGGACGCCCTTGGGATCCATGGGTTCTCTCCCTCCTGCTAGTGGCACCGCTGGCACACCGGGTCGCGGCTCTTGGGCTCGTGGCACTTCTCGCAGGTGCGCTCGTCCGAGGCCCGCGCGAGCCGCTCGTGGTTGTCGTCCCAGTTCTTCGGGTGGGGGTTGGCCTTCAGGCCCCGGGTGGCGCTGTGGCACCGCAGGCACACCTCGCCCCGCGGGTGGCACGACTGGCAGGTGGTAAGGCTGCGGCGGGCCTCCCGCTCGTGGTCACGGGTCCACTCGTGGCTCGAGAGGATCCCGCCCGGGTGACACTGCCGGCACGAGTCCGGGTCGGCCTGGAACTGCTCGGCGTGGCGCCGGCCGCTCCCCGACACGGGCTTGTCCGACCAGCCCCGCCGGTGGCTGAGCACCTTGAGGTCCTCGCCCCGGAACCGGTTGTGGCAGTCGGTGCAGAAGCTCACCTCGTGGCACTTGCGGCAGGCGTCCTCGTTGCCCCAGGCCCGGATCGGGTGGATCTCCACGAAGTCGGCCACGTGGATGTCGGGCCGCTGGTGCTTGGGGTCGCCCTTGTGGCAGTCGAGGCAGAACTTCTGCTCGTGGCACGAGGCGCAGTTGGCGTTGGAGGCCTCGGCGTCGCGCTCGTGCTCGGTGGCCCAGAAGGGGCCGTGGGTCTTGAGCTTGCCGAAGGTGTAGGTGTCGAGGTCGGCCTGGTCGTGGCACTCCAGGCACGCGTCCTTTTTGGGCACGATCGAGAGCGCCCCGGGCTTGTGGCACACGGTGCAGTCGGTGACGTCGTTGTCCCGGTGGGTCTGGTGGGAGAACTCCGCCGCGCCGGCCGGCCCGACGAGGAGGGCCGCCGTGAGCCAGGCCGCCCCCAGGATGTGAAGCGTTCGCACGCGCACGTCTCGTCCCTCCTTCCCTTAGAAGTCCCAGTCCAGCCGGAGGAGCCCCTCCAGGTGGTTCTCGCCGCCGCCGTCCACCAGGTTCTCGAGGCGCAGCGAGGTGGCCAGCGTCCGGGTCCAGCGGTACTCCGCGTATCCCCAGTAGGCCGAGGTGGTGTCGTCGTCCGGGTCCTCCTGGCGCTGGAAGGCCTGGTATTCGGCGCCCGCCTCCAGGAACAGCCGGTCCCCCAGGAAGTCGCGGCCGGCCACCAGCCGGAACCCGTCCAGGTCGCCGCCGTAGCCCCGGCGGCGGTTCAGGGAGACGTCGAGCCGGGCCCCGTAGAGGTCGAAGATGCGGGTGCCGATCTCGCCCTCGAACCCGCGGTCGCCCTCCTCGTACCAGGTGCGGATGCCCTCGGCGAAGAGCCGCACGTTGGGCAACACGTCGTAGCTCGCCTTCAGGCGGCCCTCCTTGTAGCGTTCCACCGCGAACACCGAGTAGATGCTGGTGGAGTCGAACACGGGCAGGCTTTCGAAGTACTCCGCCGTGAAGATCCACCCGGTCCAGGGAAACAGCCGAAGCCCCAGGAGGGTTTCGTTCACGGTGTCGCCCAGGTAGTCGTACTGGAGGTCGCCGTACACCCGGCCCCAGTTCCAGAGGTCCTGGCTCGCCGAGGCGCCGGCCAGGAGCCGGGCGAGGTCCGATTTGTCGTACTTGGTGAACAGCGCGAGCTCGAGGAACGTGTGGTCCAGGTCGTCGAGGTAGACCGAGAACCCGCCCACGGCGTCGCCCGAGTTGTACTCGTTGACGTACTGGACGTCGCCCCCGCCGAACAGCCGCACGGCCACCGGCCCGGCCACCCGCAGGTGCACGTCGGCGCCGTCCATCACGGCCGACCCGGCCGCGTTCTGCACGAACTGCCGGCCGGCCGCCAGGTCGAGCCGGTCGGCCCACAGGTCGTTCCAGTCGGCGTAGAGGTAGAAGACCTTGCCCTTCCAGGGCTCCCCGCCGGTGAGGTCCTTGGTGAGCTGCCCGTAGCCCCGGATGGCCAGGTCCTGGCCGGTCCAGAGGTCCGAGGCGGTGAACGAGAGGTACTGGGTGAGGGGGGTGATGTCGCGGCCGTCGTCGGCCCGCTCCCACCACTGCAGCACGGTGGACGCCCGTCCGTGGAGCGAGGCCCCGGCCGCCCAGCCGGGGGCCAGGACGAGCACCAGCGCGCCGATCCAGGCTCCTGCCCTTCGTTTCATCCGGCTCCGCCTCCTTTCTCCGGGGCGTCGGGGCCCCGCACCCGATGGTTCCTGACTCCGCTGGTCACCCAACAAGGGGCACATGGCGCTGTGTATCGGAAACCGCCTGACTCGGCTTTAGCCCCGGGGCCGCCCGTTTGGGGCCCGGGCTCCCTGGAGCCGGGTCGTTCGTGCCTCAAAGCACGTTCCGTGCCGCGGAGTTGCCCCAGGAAAACGCGAAAGGATTCCGCGGAATCGCCGGGGCTCGGGGAGGAACCGCCGGTCAGTTCGTGACCAACCCGGACCGCGGAGGTGATCAGACCGTGACCACCCCGCTGGCCGCCTTGACGGGCCGGGGACGCGCGGGCAGAGTGGCGGGCCAACCGAGATCCGGGGAGGAAACCGTGGGGAAGCCGGTGCTCGAAGCCCGGGGACTTAGGGCCTGGGCGGGGGGATCCGCCGTGGTGGAGGGG
>CAZUYO010000249.1:0-4577 GCA_964624725.1 uncultured Thermodesulfobacteriota bacterium | reverse complement strand
TCGCCTGGAACGCCCCGGAGTGCCCCGCGGGGGCGAGCTGCACCGCCGGGGTGGCCACCAGAGACGAGCCGGCGAACACCACCGCAAGGGTTCCCACGGCCTGGTTGGGCAGTTCCGTGTAACCGAACGACCCCGAGATCACGTCTCCCGGTTCCACGGCGGCCGCGATCTGGGGCTGGAGATCCGCGCAACCACCCTTGGCGATCTCGGTCGTCGTGGAGGTTGTGTTCGTGCCCCCGCTCAGCACCGTGAAGGTGAGCGGGTTCGACGCCTGGGTTCCGTCGGGGTGGTATAGGGTGAAGCCGCTCGGGGCGAAGTCCACCCGGGCGCCGCCCTCGGCGTTGGTGCACACCCGCACGGGCTGGAGCGCACCTTCGGAAAAGTCCTGCACGGTCCGCTCAGCCCACGTGGAGGCGGTTCCCGTGATCACCTCGTTGGATTGCACGGCGTACCCCGTTTCGTCCGGCAACTCCAGGTACCGGATGCGGAACTCGTAGGTGCCGGCCTGGCTCGAGTCGAACACGGCCACGAAGCCGTCGGTGCCCTGGGCGGTCACGCCCGAGCCGCCTCCGATCCCGGAACCCGGGAACGCCCCGGTGATGACCGGCGCTGGGCTCCAGGCCCCGGTGCCCCCCTGGGGCCGATACTCGACCAAAGGCGTCAGCCCCACAATGGTGGGGAAGTACTCGACATCCACGAAAAACGGTGATCCCGTGGGCCCGATGCTCGTGGGGCCCACGTAAACCGTTGGGGAAGGAAACGCACCCGTCACCGTGAAGGCCACCGGGGTGGCAATCCGCTGCCCTTGATAGAGGAACACCGTGCCGGGGAGATCGAGGCTCACGGTGATGTCCCCCACCGCCCGGGGCACGAAGTCGGCGAGCACGTGAACCGTGTCCTGGAGGTCCGGGTTCTGGCCCGGTAGATTCAGGATTCCGCCGATCTGGGGCGCGGGCACCAGGCCGGAAACCGTGACGGTTTCGGTGCGCACCCCCACCTCGGCCACCCGGTCCGCCCCGTCCTGGAAGACGACGGGCGGGTCGGCCACGGTGATGCTATTGCCGAACCCGTTTGCCGTGTTGTGCCACAGGGCCTCCAGCCCCGGGGGAATGAAGTCGCCCTGGTCCGCCGCGACCCGGAAGTTCCCCCGCACGTCCCCCAGGAGGGACGCGAGTTCGCTGGGCGACAGGGTCTGCCCCTGGCTGTCGGTGGCCTTGAGGAAGAGCGCCAGGGCCACGGTCTCGTTGAACCCCTGGGTCCCCTCGGGGGTCAGCACCACCTCGCCGGCGTTGGTGCTCTCATACTCCCGAGCATCTTCCGGGATCCACGGAACACCAGCTCTCACGATCCACGGAACGACTTCGAGCCCCAGGAACTCGGCCGTGAACGTGGCGCTCTTGCCGGTCTGGTTTTCCGTGACCCGGAACTCGGCCACCCCCACCTTGCGGCCGAACACCACCCGGCCCGCGGCCGCGTCCACATAGGCCACGTAGGTGGTGGGGTCCGGCAGGGGATCCACCGGGTTGTCGGCGGGCTGGATCCACCCGTTCGAGTCCAGGGCCTCGTAGGTCACGGCGTCGGTGGGCGCGAGGTCGTAAGCGCCCCCGGCGTGGGGGCCCCGCTGGGGTTCCAGGAGCACCTGCAGGGGCTTCTGGTACCCCTCCACCGCCCCGTAGATCTGGGTCGGGGTGACCTCCAGCACGTAGTCCGTGTCGGACACCACCATCACCCCGGCCTGGGGCGAGCCCGGTGTTCCCGTGTCGGTGAACGTGACCGTGGTGCGGCCCAGTTGGTCGCCCACCGTGACCGTGGGCGGGCCCGCGGAGGCCGTGGCGATCGCGGCGTTATCGGTGCCGGCCTGGATATTCGAATCGTTGGTGAGATCCACGGCCGTGTCGTCGGAAAGCTCTGCCGTGAGCGCGATCGCGTGTTGCGACCCGGCCTGGGTCGAGCGCACGATCCCCGGATCGGCCACGAGGGCCATGAGAGGGAACGACACCTCGTCGAAGGCCGTGGGGTCCTCGACGCTCTGGGCCCGCACGGTGATGGTGAGGGGTTTGGCCGGCATGAGGGGCGGGGCTTTGTACTCGCCCGTGTCGGTGATGGTACCCGTGGAGGGCTCGCCGCCCTCCTTGCCGTTCACGAACCACCTCACGTTCGGGTTCACCGCGCCGGTGACGATGGCCCCGAACCCCACGGTCGCCCCCAGCCCCACCCGGGCGGGCCGGGGATCGATCGTCACCTGGATGTCGGCCGGTTCGGTCACCAGGGTCACGGCGGCCGCTGCGCTCGTGGCGGGATCGTCGGCGAGCCGGGCCTCGAGGGTGATCTGGTTCCCGGCCGTGGGCATGAGGGTCGGGGCGTGGTAGGTGTAGGTGCCCGGCGCGTCCGGGTCCTCCTGGATCGTGCCCACCTGGGTGTCGCCCCCCTCCACCCCGTTCACCGTGACGACCACGGGCAGACCCGCGGGTTCCGTGGTGACCGTGAAGGTTTCCCGGCCGTCCAGGGGCACGGTGGCCTCGGTGGGCGCGATCGCCACGGTGGCGGGCGCGGCCACGGTGAAGGTGATCTCGGCGGCCTGGCTGGGGTCGGACGCGAGTTCCGCCCGCACGGTGACGGCGCCCGGGGGCACGGCGGCCGGGGCGGTGTAGGCGCCGTCGCTCCCGATCGTGCCGTAGGTGGCGTCACCCCCCTCGACCCCGTTCACGAACCACCGCACGGGGTCGGTCACTGCGTCGGTCCCCGAGAACAGGGTGAACGTTACCTGCTGGCCCAACGCGACCTGGGACAGGGCCGGGGCCAGGGAAAGCCCCGCCCCGGTGCCGCCCCCGCCGGAGCCGCTCCCTTGTGCCTGGCGAAAGGTCACCGCGGCGTCGGCCGCGATCTGGGGCAGGGCCTTCACCCGGGCCGTGACCGTGACCTGGCCCGCCGGTGGCGGGGAGAGCGGGGCCGTGTAGGCGCCGTCGGTGCCGATCGTGCCCACGGTGGCGTTGCCACCCACGACGCCCTCCACCAGGAACTCCACGGTCGCGTCCGAAAGCGCGCCGGCCGGCTCCACGGCCACCGTTGCCGAGAACGCCTGGGTTCCTCCGGGGTCGAGCACGGGGGCTTCGGGCGACAGGGCGATCCGGACCGACGCCACGGTGAAGGTCACCTCGGCCGCGGCCGCCGGGTTCGAGGCGCTCTCGCCTCGCACCGTGACCACGAGGGGCGCGTCGGGCGTGGGCGCGGTGTACGCGCCGGTGGGGTCCACGGTGCCCGAGGCCGCGTCGCCGGCCTCCACGCCGTTCACGTACCACCGGGCGTCGGTGACGGGGGATCCCCCGGCGTCCACCAGGGCGAAGGAGAGGGCCTGGCCCGGAAGCACCGTGCCCGGGGCCGGGATCACGGAGAACTGGTCCGCGGCGGGCGGCCAGGTTCGGAAACTCCAGGTGTGGGTGGTGCCGTCGGCCGTGACCGAGGCGGTGTAGGCGGTCCCCGGCTGGAGGGGTTCCCGAGGGACGATCACCACGGCGTCCCGGCTGTTCAGGGCCTGCCGTCCGGACGCTTGGGCGTCCGGATCCGGGTTCGTATAGGTGGCCTCCGAAAACCAGCAGACCTCGAGCTGTGTGCCGTCCTCGGTCTCGAGCGACGCCCCCGCCACGTCGGGAACCCGGGTGCCGAAGGGGTCGGAGCCGAGCTGGACCACCAGCGGAAGCCCGGTGGGTGCCTCGAACCCCTCGCAGCTCGTGAGCGGGTCGGGGCTCTCGAGGCCGGGGTACTTCAACAGATGCACCACCGCGTCCGGCCCGGGGAAGAACAGCGGAAACGACACCCCCTCGGGCACCTGGTCGGCCCGGCCCGAAAGGACGTTCAGCACCGCGGCCGACTGCCACCCCTGGCCGTCGGCCTCGTTCCAGATGCCGTACCCCACCCGCTCGAGCCGCGGGTCCAGGATGCCCAGGGCGTGGAACGGTCCGGTCATCCAGGCGTCGAACGCCCGGGCCGAGTCCATGTTGGGGTCCTCGGACCGGACCACGTTGGATTTCTGGGCGGCTTCCTGACCCTCAGGCGTGTAGAGACGGTTCCCCTGGACCTCGTCGTGCACATTCCCCCCGGGATCGATGTCCGGGTGGGAGGTGTCGTTGGCCACCAGGTACTGGGCGTGCTTGAGGGCCCCGTCGCTCAGTTCGGCATCCTCGGTCACGGCGGGCAGGAACGCCCCAGCCCGGGCCGCCCGGCGGGCGGCCGACGCCCGGGTGCCCGACCGAAACAGGTTCAGGTAGGCGAGCCACTGCGTTCCCACCTTCACCGTGATCTCCGCCTCGTCGGACACGGAAGGGTCCGCCTTGGCGGTGGCCCGCACGTGGTAGGTGCCGGGCACCAGCGGCGCGGTGTACCGGCCCGACGAGTCCACCACCCCTCCGCCGGCTTCCACCACCTGCCAGTCGGCCTCGGCCGAGGCCGTGAAGGTGGCCGCGGCGCCGATGTCCAGGGTGGTCTGGCTCGGGGAAACCGCGAGGGTGATCCCCCCGCCTCCTCCACCACCCCCTCCCGTGCCGCCCCCACCGGCCGTCCCGCCGCCGTCACCCCCGCCA
>CAZUYO010000248.1:0-4594 GCA_964624725.1 uncultured Thermodesulfobacteriota bacterium | reverse complement strand
GGCGGCGGCCCGGGCCACGGGACCGGAGGCCGCCGACCGTGGACCGTGGACCGATCTTACGTGGAGGGCCCGGACACCTTCGGCGGTAGGGCCGCGAGCGCCCTTCCCGCACCGCCGCCCATCCCCCTCCGTGTCCTCCGTGCCCTCCGTGGTATCCATCCGGCGAGACCGCCGGGGGCGGGGGTGCCGCCCCCGGCGGTTCGGCCGGCTACTCCTTCACCCAGGGCGGCAGCTTGAGCTCGCCCATGGCCCCGGCCTCGGGCCAGAACACCACCCGCTTGCCGTCCTGCCACTGGAAGAAGCACGAGACGGCGCCCTTCTCGGGGTCGGTGGAGGGGATGACCTGGTGGCTCTTGGGATCGAACCGGATCCGGCCGTACACGCCCATGAGATCGATCGTCTCCAGGGCCTTCACCACGGCGTCGGGGTCGAGCGTTCCGGCCCGCTCGATCGCGTCCTTGAGCGCGTAGACGGCCATGTAGCTCGAGCTCGTGCCGTACCCTTCGGGCTCCAGGCCCCAGCGCTTCTTGTACGCCTCGACGAACTTCATGGTCCACGGGGTGATCGTGGCCGGGGCGTTCCCGCCGTTGATCACGGTGACCACGGTGTACTCGCAGTTGCCGTTCGAGGCCTTCCAGAACCCCGGCTGCTCCGCCGCCGACATGAACCCGTAGGGCAGGGCCTTCATGCGGAAGTTCTTCCACTGCTTGAGCAGAATCGCGGTCTCCGGCATGTCCATGAAGATGAACAGGATCTGGGCGTCCTGCTTCCGGGCCTTCAGGAGCCCCGGCGCGAAATCGGTGTTCCCGGTGGGGTAGACGTCGTGGCCCAGCACCGTGAACCCCGCCTTCTTGAGAAACTTCTCCACCACCTCACCCGATTTGCGGGCGTGGGCCACGTCCTGGACCATGATGTACACCCGGTCCAACCCGAAATCGGCCCGCATCTTCTTGAACACCGCCATGATCTCGTTGACGATGATGTTCACGATCTCGTTGGTGATCCGGAAGGCGTACTTGTACTTGTCGTAGTTCTTGGCGATGGTCTTGTGGTAGGCGGGCGAGAGCACCCCGGTGGAGACGATGGAGACCTTCTTGTACTGGCTCAGAAGGTCGAGCACCGCCAGCGCCGCCTCCGAGCGGACCGGGCCGCCCACGAGGAAATCCACCTTGTGCTGGAGGATGAGCTTCTCCACGGCCTTGATGGCGTCGTCCACCGGCACGCCCGGCTCCAGGTCCCGGGTGTCCACCACCTCCACCTCGAAGGGCCGCATCTCGCCCCCCACCTTGACCCCGCCGGCGGCGTTGATCTCCTCCACCGCGAGCCGGATCCCCCGTTCGGCGTCCCACCCGTAGAGATAGGCCGTGGAGAGCGGGGCCCCGAGCTTGATCGGCTTGGCCCACGCCCCCGCCGCCACGAGTCCGACCCCCGCCACCACACCCAGCGCCCCTGCGATCCACCGTTTTCCTCTCATCGCGACCTCCTTCCCGCGCCCCGACGCGCGGCTGGGTTTCCGGACCGGGCAATCTGCACGATCCGTGCCGTTTGGTCCCGCGAAAACGGGCGATTCGGCTCCGGCCGCCCCGCCCGCCGTTCCAGGGATACCGCGTTTGATTTCATCGCGCAAGCGAGATCGGAGAGTGTAAAGGAGATCCCGCCGGTGTAAAGGAGCGTTACACGGGGCAGGCCGCCGGTCCGCGGTCCGCGAGACGGGAGGGGGGCGAGGCCCCCGGTCCCGGTCGCGGTCAGCCCGGCCGCAGCCGGGACCGCAGCGAACGAAGGAGTTGGGGGGAGGGGAATCCGCTCAGGAGGATCTCGCCCGTGGGGCCGATGGTCACGGCGACCTCGGGACGGGACGCCTCGGCGCGCCGGAGAAGCCGGGCGCCCCGCGGGGTCAGGGGGAGGCAGCGCTGGTTCGCGGAGCCCCGCAGGGGCGGGGCCGGCGGCAGGTCCGCCCGGTACGGGCCGTCGATCAGGAGGTCCACGAGCGAAAGGAGGTCCCGCTGGTCCCGGGTTCCCGCCCGCAGGTCCTCCAGGCGGTACCCGGTGAAGGCGATCACGTCGAGCGGCCGGCCCCGGCGCTCCCCCAGCGCCCGCACGAACGCGGCCACGGGCCCCGCCTGGTCGAACGGTTCCCCCCCGGACAGGCTCACCCCCTCCCAGGGCCCCAGGGCCAGGGTCCGTTCGGCGACCGCCTCGGCCGTGTCCGCGCCCCCGCCGAGGGGGTCTTGGAGATCCGGGTTGAAGCAGCCCGGGCACCCCCGGCGGCACCCCTGCACCCACAGGGTCAGGCGGTTCCCCGGACCGTTCACGCCGGGGGTTACGGCGAGGTGGGCGTAGCGGAGGATCACAGGCTCCCTCGGCCTCCCCGGGGTTGACACGAGGTCGGCCCGCCGGGTAGGTTTACGGACCTTGCAGGGGCGCCATCGCCAAGCGGTAAGGCAGAGGTCTGCAAAACCTCCATCCCCGGTTCGAATCCGGGTGGCGCCTCCATCCGACACCAAAACGGCCGGGCCCCGACGGGTCCGGCCGTTTTCATGGTTCGGGGGGGTCCTCGTCCACCGGCTCGGCCCGCGCCTCCAGGGCCATCTGGCGCATGCGGGCCAGAAACGCAAACAGGTACACGAGCGCCAACCCGATGGCCACGGCGTGCACCCACCCGGCCACGGGCCACAGCCACTGCACCAGGAGCGACAGTCCCACCAGGGCCGCCGCCATGAGCAGGAGGTAGGGCAGCGCCCACAGGAGCGTCTCCCGGGCCTTCTCGCCGGTCTCCAGGCCGAAAAACCGGAGGAATCCGTTGGCGGACGGGCTTTGGTTCTCCATGACGTTCCTCGTTTCGGGGGGCGGCGCGCCCACTCTATCCGGCGTTTCCCCGTCGGTCAATTCCCGGCCTTCCCCTCCCGGGCCCGTGCCGGTACGCTAAGGGGGCCCGTTTCCACCGTTTCCGGAGGAGACCCATGCCCAAGGCGCCGAAACCCACCAAACGGTTCATCCTCCTCGGCGGGATCCCGGTGTTCGACTACATGCTCCGGGTGGACATGGCCGAGGTGGTCCGGGCCACGGCGGGCCGGGCCGTGGTGGTGGGCCCCCGGATCCTTCTGCCGGCCGGCACCGTGTTCGCCTTCGAGGCCGACCACGGCACGCAGACCCACTGGCTCAACCCCCTGGCGAACCGCGGGCTCCAGGACGTCCACGGCAACCCGTTCTTCAGCCTGGAGTTCGGCGGCAAACACGCCCAGCAGTACGAGTTCACCCTGTGCGGCCCGCCGGAAACCGTGCTCGAGGAACTTCGGGCCGCGTTTCCCGACCGGATCCGCTCGGCCGACGACCTTTCCGTCGTCCGGGTGCCGGGCCCCGTGCCCGTGAACCTCGGGGGGAACAACAAGAACATCCTCGAGGAGCTCCACGTTCTCTACGGCTCCCCCGAACTCGGGGCGCAGACGAAGGGGATCGCCCTGGAGCACCGGTTCTTCTTCGACACCCGGGATCCCCGGTACCCGATGGTGCGGGATCTCTACGAACGCATGGGGGTCTCCACCGGCTCGGAGGAGGAGCTCCACGTGGAGGGCTTGCTGCCCCGCATCTCCTACGTGCTGACCCTGGTGGAGGACGGGGGCAAGGCCCGGGACCGGATCATCCTCACCGCCCGGACCAACGAGGAGGTGATCCCCCGGGAACAGATCAACGAGGTCTACTTCGACATCGAGTACCGGCTCCGGCGCGACCCCGAGTTCGTGGAGACCCACCTCGTCATCAACTCCATGACGAACCCCGAGGAGGTGCGGCTCGTGGCCCGGCTCCTGCAGACCGCGTTCGCAAGCGGGGTGCGCACGTACCTGTGCCCCACGCTCACGTGGCTGCGGTGCGTGGACCGGATGATCGAGCAGAAGTACTACGCCACCGAGAAGGAGCGGTTCTACGAGTACCGCAAGGACTTCCTGTACACGGCGGTGCTTCCGTTCGTGCAGTACCTGATCTGCAACCGGGAGGAACTGACCGAGGTGGACAACCTGGTCCACAAGCAGGGCATCGACGCCACGGCGAGCCACGTGGCCCACCGGATGAACCGGGGCCGGTTCGACGAGAGCTACGAGGGCGGCAAGGTGGTCGTGACGGGCGGGAGCCAGGGGGCCCGGTACACCGAGCGGCTCCCCCGGGAGCGGGCGATCCGGTTCTGGCGCAAGGCCGAACTGCCCGAGGGCATCGAGATCCGGTTCGCCGACCGCCGGATCGTGTGCGGGGACGACTACGTGACCAACCTGGTCTCGACCCTGGGGGCCGGAGACGTGTTCACCGGCATCTTCATCGGGCTCTCGGCCCTGGGGTGGGACGGCGGCCACGCCCTCCGGGGGGCCACCCTGGGCGCCCAGCATTTCATCCAGACCCGGGAGAAGCCCACCATCGCCCACATGATCGCCATGGACGAGACCCACATCCGGCTCGGCACGGAAACCGAGCTCCAGGACGTGATCTCCCACCACGTGGCCTCCACCGGCGACCCCACCCGGTACGGCACCATCACCGACACCGTGGTCACCATCCAGACCCGGCAGCTCCAGCACCCCTTCCGGGAGATCCTGGCCCTGGAAAC
>CAZUYO010000247.1:0-4641 GCA_964624725.1 uncultured Thermodesulfobacteriota bacterium | reverse complement strand
CCAGGGTGCGCATGTTCACGCGTACGATCCGGTCTTCCATGGTGCCCTCCTTCCCAAGAAAACGGTTGAGGCGACGAGACACGTCAACATACCGGATGTTCCGGCGATGTAAAGGGGGGTTCCGGCTTGGCGGTCGGGCGGCTAGGGGGCCAACGTCCCGGAGGATCCGCGTTCCAGCTCTTCCCTAAGCCGGATCGGCCGCCGGTTCCGGAGTCGTAGAGGAGCTCTCTCCTCTGTCTTCTGTCTTCTGCCTCCTGTTTCCTGCCCCTCACACCCCGCGATGCACCCGGAGGTCGGGGTACTCGGCCTTGAGCTCGGCCTCCAGGGCCAGGGTGTCGCCCTCCACCCGGAGAATGAGTTCCCGCTTCCCCTCGGGGACGTCTTGATAGGTGGTGAGGATCGAGCGGATCTTGAGGCCGTGGGCCCGCACCCGGTCGGCCACCTGCCGGATCGATCCGGGCTCGTCCGGTATGGTGAGCTGGAACCGCACGGTGTCGGTACGGGCGCCGGTCACCTGGATGAGGGCCTCGAACACGTCCTCGTGGGCCAAAATGCCCACGAGCCGTTCGCCCTCGACCACCGGCAGGCACCCGATCCGGTTGTCGTGGAGGAGCAGGGCCGCCTTCTCGATGGTGTCGTCGGGCCCGACCCGCAGGGGATCCTTTCGCATGGCATCCCCTACCTTGGCGCGGCTGAGCGCGTAGTGGAGCTCGTACACGTCGAGGGTGGTGGCCTTGCTCGGCATGTACTCCTTGAGATCCCGGTCGCTCACGATGCCCACGAGCCGGCCGCCGTCCATGACCGGGAGGTGCCGGATCTTGTGCTCCTTCATCAGGTGGATGGCCTCGGAGACGGGGCTTTCGGTCTCCACCGTGATCGGGTCGGGGGTCATCCATTTGCGCACCAGCATGCCGCACTCCTTTCGGTTACGGGGTGAGGGATGGGTTTCCCGCCGTCAAACAATGCACGGATCGGCACGGCGAGCGCAAGGCATGAGCGATCAGGTCGTCCTTTTCCCCCCAAACCGGCCCTTGCCTCGGCCCGACCCGGACCCGTACACTTGGGGGCCTTCGATTTCCCTTGGAATCCCTTGCCGTTTCCGATTGTTTCGAGGTGGAACCAGCCATGCCGACCGACCGAACCGACCTTGGGACCTACGACCCCCACGCCTTCGAGGAGAAGTGGTACCGGTGGTGGGAGGAGAAGAAGTTCTTCCACGCCGATCCGGCCTCCCCCAAGCCGCCCTTCTCCATCGTGATCCCGCCGCCCAACGTGACGGGCAGCCTCCACATGGGCCACGCCCTCAACAACACCCTGCAGGACGTGCTGGTGCGCTACAAGCGCATGGACGGCTACGAGGCCTGCTGGGTCCCCGGCACCGACCACGCCGGCATCGCCACCCAAAACGTGGTGGAGCGCATGCTCGCCGAGGAGGGCAAAACCCGCCAGGACCTGGGCCGGGAGGCGTTCATCGAGCGGGTGTGGAAGTGGCGCAAGGAGTCGGGGGGCACGATCCTCCGGCAGCTCAAGCGCCTGGGGGCCTCGTGCGACTGGGACCGGGAGCGGTTCACCATGGACGAGGGCCTCTCCCGGGCCGTGCGGGAGGTGTTCTGCCGGCTCTACGAGGAGGGGCTCATCTACCGGGGCGACTACATCATCAACTGGTGCCCCCGGTGCCACACCGCCCTTTCGGACCTGGAGGTGGAGCACGAGGAGGCGGCCGGCCGGCTGTGGCACATCCGCTACCCGGCCAAGGACGGGGGCGAGGGCGTGGTCGTGGCCACCACCCGGCCCGAGACCATGCTCGGCGACACGGCCGTGGCCGTGCACCCCGAGGACGAGCGATACAAAGCGCTCGTGGGGAAGACGCTGGTGCTGCCCATCGTCGGCCGGGAGATCCCGGTCATCGCCGACCCCGCGGTGGACCCGGAATTCGGCACGGGGGCGGTCAAGGTCACCCCGGCCCACGACCCCAACGACTTCGCCATGGGGGAGCGCCACGGGTTGGCGCGGGTCCAGGTGATCGGGGAAGACGGCACCATGACCGCCGAGGCGGGCGCCTACGCCGGGCTCGACCGGTACGAGTGCCGCAAACGGCTCGTGGCCGACCTCGAGGCCCAAGGGTTCCTGGTGAAGACCGACGAGCACCGCCACGCCGTGGGCCACTGCTACCGGTGCCGCACCGTGATCGAGCCCCTGGTGTCGCGCCAGTGGTTCGTGAAGATCAAGCCCCTGGCCGAGAAGGCCATCGCGGCCGTGCGGGAGGGCCGCACCCGGATCGTGCCGCCCCAGTGGGAGAAGACCTATTTCCACTGGATGGAGAACATCCGCGACTGGTGCATCTCGCGCCAGATCTGGTGGGGCCACCGGATCCCGGCGTTCACCTGCCAGGCCTGCGGCGAACTCACCGTGGCCCGCACCGACCCGGAGGCCTGCCCCCGGTGCGGGGCGACCGACCTCGCCCAGGAGGAGGACGTCCTCGACACCTGGTTCTCCTCGGCCCTGTGGCCGTTTTCGACCCTGGGCTGGCCCGAGGAAACCCCGGAGCTCGCCAAGTTCTACCCCACGAGCGTGCTCGTCACCGGGTTCGACATCCTCTTTTTCTGGGTGGCCCGGATGATGATGATGGGCCTGTGGTTCCGGGGCGACGTGCCGTTCCACGACGTGTACATCCACGCCCTCGTGCGCGACGAGAAGGGCCAGAAGATGTCCAAGTCCCGGGGGAACGTGATCGATCCCCTGGAGGTCATCGACCGGTTCGGGGCCGACCCGTTCCGGTTCACCCTGGTGGCCTTCGCCGCCCAGGGCCGGGACATCCGGCTTTCCGTGGACCGGATCGAGGGGTACCAGCGGTTCGCCAACAAGGTCTGGAACGCGGTGCGGTTCACCCTGATGAACCTCGAGGACTTCGACCCCTCGGCGCCGGCCGTACCGTTCGCCGAGCGGCTGCCCCAGGACCGGTGGATCCTCACCCGGCTCCGGGAGGCCGTGGCCGAGGTGCGGGCGAACCTGGACGCCTACGAGTTCGACAAGGCCGCCGGGAGCGTCTACCAGTTCCTGTGGCACGAACTGTGCGACTGGTACATCGAGATGGCGAAGGGCCCCCTGTACGGCCGCGGCGACGCCCGGGCCCGCCTGGGCACCCAGCAGACCCTGGTCGAGGCCTTCGACACGGTGCTCCGGCTGCTCCACCCCTTCATGCCCTTCGTCACCGAGGAACTCTGGCAGAAGCTCCCCTGGCCCGCCTACCGGGGCGAACGGCCCGAAAGCGTCATGACCGCGGCGTTCCCCCGGCCCGAGGCGCTGCCCGAGGACGCCGAGGCCCGGGACCGGATCGAGCGGGTCAAGGAGGTGGTTTCGGCGATCCGGAACATCCGGGGCGAGATGAACGTGCCGCCGTCGCGCAAGGTGGAGGCCTGGGTGCGGGGAGCCGACGAGGCCCTGGACGTGGTGCGGGCCGAGGCGGCCACGGTGCGGGCCCTGGCGGGGCTGGAGCGCCTCGAGGTGCTGGAGGCGGGCGCGGCCCGGCCGGCCCAGTCGGCCGCGGCCGTGGCGGCCGGGCTCGAGATCTACGTTCCCTTGGCCGGGGTGGTGGATCTGGCCGCCGAGGAAAAGCGGCTGGAGAAGGAGATCTCCCGGCTCGACCAGGACCTCGGGCGGGTCCGCAAGAAGCTCGCCAACCCCAACTTCACCGGAAAGGCCCCGGCCGAGGTGGTGGAGAAGGAGCGGGCCAAGGAGGCCGAGCTCGCCGAAAAGCTCGAAAAGCTTCGGGCGAACCTCGAGCGGATCCGGAGCGCCGCATGACGGCGTTTCCCCGGGCCGAGGCCGACCGGGTGCTCCGGGCGGCGCTCGCCGAGGACGTGGGACCGGGGGACGTCACCACCCTCGCCACGGTGCCCGAGGGCACCCGGGCCCGGGCCCGGCTCGTGGCCAAGGAGCCCCTGGTCCTGGCCGGGCTTCCCGGCTTCTTCCGGACCTTCGAACTCTTGGGCGGGGAGGTGGTCTGGACCCCGCGGTTCCGGGACGGCGACCGGGTGGGTTCGGGGGAGGTCGTGGCCGAGGCCGAGGGCGACGCCCGCACCCTTCTGACCGGGGAGCGCACCGCCCTCAACCTCCTTCAGCGGCTTTCGGGCATCGCCACCCAGGCGGCCGACTGGGCCCGGGAGCTCGCCGGCACCCGGGCCCGGCTGGTGGACACCCGGAAGACCACCCCCGGCCTCCGGGCCCTCGAGAAGTACGCCGTGCGGGTGGGCGGGGCAAGGAACCACCGCTTCGGGCTCTTCGACGGGGTCCTGATCAAGGAGAACCATATCCGGGCGGCCGGGGGCATCGCCCGGGCCGTGGCGGCCGCCCGGCGAAGCGTGCCCCACACCCTCAAGATCGAGGTGGAGGTCACCACCCTGGCCGAGCTCGACGAGGCTCTCCGTGCCGGGGCCGACGCCGTGCTGTGCGACAACATGGACCTCCCCACGCTCCGCCAGGCCGTGGAGCGGACGGCCGGCCGGGCCCTGGTGGAGGCCTCGGGGGGCATCACCCGGGAGCGGCTGCGGGCCGTGGCCGAAACCGGCGTGGACCTCATCTCGGCCGGGGCCCTCACCCACTCGGCCCGGGCCGTGGACCTCTCGCTCCTGTTCGAGGAGG
>CAZUYO010000246.1:0-4644 GCA_964624725.1 uncultured Thermodesulfobacteriota bacterium | reverse complement strand
TGCCTAGCTCGTACACGGAGGTCCCCATGGAACATCCAACCGGCCCCCGCCGGAAGGTGCGGGTGCTGCCCGACGAGATCGCGAACCGCATCGCCGCGGGCGAGGTGGTGGAGCGGCCCGCGAGCGTGGTGAAGGAGCTCGTGGAGAACGCCGTGGACGCCGGGGCGACCCGGGTGCGGGTGCTCCTGGAGGGGGCGGGGCGGCGCCTGGTGGCCGTGGAGGACGACGGCGAGGGCATGACCCGCGACGACGCCCTCACGGCCCTGGAGCGCCACGCCACCAGCAAGATCGCCGGCGCCGGGGACCTCGACCGGATCACCACCCTGGGGTTCCGGGGCGAGGCCCTGCCGAGCATCGCGTCGGTGAGCCGGGTGCGGATCGTGACCCGGCCGCCCGGGGAGGCCGAAGCGACCGAGGTGCGGGTGGAGGGGGGCCGGGTGGTCTCGGTCGAGGCCGCCGGGGCGCCCCGGGGCACCACGGTGGAGGTGGCCGACCTTTTTTACAACGTGCCGGCCCGGCTCAAGTTCCTCAAGACCGACGCCACGGAGCTTCGCCACTGCGTGGAGACCGTCACCCAGTTGGCGCTGGTGCACTTCGACGTGGGGTTCGAACTCCGAAGCCAGGGCCGGGTGCTCCTGGCGGCCCCGCCGGGCCAGAGCCTGGAGGAGCGCACGGCCCAGGTGGTGGGGGCGGAGGCCCCGGGGGGGCTTCACTGGGCCCGGAGCGGCGAGGGCGACCGGGGGCTCACGTTCGCGTTCGCGGCGCCCCACGAGGGCCGGGGTCATCGGAAGGGCCTGCGGCTCTTCGTGAACGGCCGGCCGGTGCAGGACCGGCTCCTGGTGCGGGCCGTGACCGAGGGGTACCGGGGGCTCCTGGAGTCGGGCCGGTACCCGCTGGCGCTCCTGTGGGTCGAGATCCCGCCCGACGAGGTGGACGTGAACGTCCACCCGGCCAAGCGGGAGGTCCGGTTCCGGGACGAGGGCCGGGTGTTCCGGTGGGTGGCCGGGTTCGTGGCCGAGAGCCTGGCCCGGGCGCCGTGGCTGGCGGCCGGGGGGGCGGCGGAGGAGCCGTCGGGCGCGGAGGCCCCGCGGCCCGAACTCGGCCGGGTGGCCGAGGCGATCGAGGGGTACGCCCGCCGGGTGGGCTCGGGCGGTGGGGCCCCGGCGCGGCCGTGGGCCCCGCGGCCGGCCCCCGCCCGCGGGGGGGCGGGGACACCCCGGCCCGCGCCGCCGCCTCCCCGGCCGGAACTCCGGTTCGAGGAACCCCGGCGCGGGCCCTACGAGGGCCTTCGGTTCCTCGGGGCGGTGGAGGCGACCTACCTGGTGTTCCAGACCCCCGACGGCCGGGAACTCGTGGTGCTCGACCAGCACGCGGCCCACGAGCGGGTGCTCTACGAGCGGTTCCTCGCCGAGGGGCCGGCCCGGCCGGTGCAGCGGCTTCTTGTACCGGTGACCGTGGAGTGCTCCCCCACGGAACGGGCCCTGTTCGAGGAGCGGCGGGACCTCCTGGAGTCCCTGGGGTTCCGGGTGGAGCCCTTCGGCGAGGCGGCGCTGGCGGTCACCGAGACCCCGGCGGATCTCCCCGCCGGGGCGGCCGAGGCCGTGGTCCGGGACCTCCTGGCGGCCGGGGCCGAGGTGGCGGCCGAGGGGCGGGACGCCGTGGCCCGGCGGGCCGCCTGCGCCGCCGCCGTGAAGGCCCGCAGGGCCCTCGACGCCTCGGAGGCCCAGGCCCTCCTTTCGGCCCTGGGCCGGTGCCGCCACCCGACCCACTGCCCCCACGGCCGGCCCCTGGTCGTGCGCCTGGGCCGCAAAGAGCTCGAGGGGATGTTTCATCGGCGGTAGGACGTTGGGACGCGCGGACGCGCGGACGTGGGGACGTTAGGACGCGTGGACGTGCGGACGGGAGGACGTTCGTGAAGAAGCCACCGGCTCGGCCGGTTCCCGACGCCGGGGATCCGCCGGTGGGATCCCTCGCCACGACGAACGACGAACGGCGAACGACCGGCGAGCCGGGCCGCCTGGCCGCCCAGCCGCCCGGCCGCCCGGCGATCCTTGTCCTCACCGGCCCCACGGCCTCGGGGAAGACCCGGTTCGCCATCGAGGTGGCCGAGCGGATCGGCGGCGAGATCGTGTCGGCCGACTCCATGCAGGTGTACCGGCACCTGGACATCGGCACGGCCAAGCCCACCCCGGCCGAGCGGGCCCGGGTGCCCCACCACCTGATCGACGTGGCCGATCCCGACGAGCCCTTCCACGCGGCCCGGTTCCTGGAGGAAGCCGACCGGGCCATCGCCGCGATCGCGGCGCGGGGCCTCGTGCCCATCGTGTGCGGGGGCACCGCGCTCTATGTCACGGCGCTTCTCCACGGCCTTGCGCCCGCGCCGGGGCGGGACCCGGCCGTGCGGGCCGAGCTCGAGGCCCGGTGGGACCGGGGCGAGGCGGCGGCCCTGCACGAGGAGCTGCGGGCGGCCGACCCCGACACGGCCCGGCGCCTCCATCCCAACGACCGCACCCGGATCCTGCGGGCCCTCGAGGTGTGGCGGGTGTCGGGCCGGCCGCTCTCGGCCTTCCTCCGGGAGCACGGGTTCCGGGAGGCCCGGTACCAAGCGATGCTCCTGGCGCTCCGGGTCGAGCGGGCCGAACTCTACCGCCGGATCGACGAGCGGGTCCTGGCCATGGTGGAGGCCGGGTGGGTCGAGGAGGTCCGGCGGGTGCTCGCCCTGGGGTACGGCCCGGATCTTCCTCCGCTCCAGGCCATCGGGTACCGCCAGATCTGCGAGCACGTCGTGGGGGGCCGACCCCTGGACGAGGTGATCCCCGAGATCCAGAAGGAGACCCGCCGCTTCGCCAAGCGCCAGATGACCTGGTTCCGCCGGATGCCCGTGGAGTGGGTGGAGCCGGACGAGGGGGACGAAGCGGCGGCGCGCTGGCGGGAGTTCGCCCGGGCCCCCCGCCCCTGACCCGGTTCCCCCGGAGACGCCGGAAGGGGGGAGAGTTGGCCGGGCGCCGGGACCTCGCAATCGCTCCGTCGTGCCGGTTGGAGCCTCCCAGCCTTCCGGCTTTCCGGCTTCCCAGCCGGAAATGGGTTTGCAATCTTCCCGCGAGGCGCTAAGATACGCGCCCGTTTCGGTGATCCTTTTTTTCCGTTTCCCTTTCCTGACGAGGGGGTTTCCCATGGCCGCCAAGGCGAAGCTCAACATCCAGGACCAATTCCTCAACAACCTGCGGCGCGAGAAGGCCCAGGTGACCGTGCGGCTCACCTCGGGCGAGGAGGTGGAGGGGGTCGTCAAGGCCTTCGACAACTTCTGCGTCGTGGTGAAGACCCCGGGGAACTACCTTCTCCTCTACAAGCACGCCATCGCGTACATCCGCCCGTTCGAGGCCCTGAAAAAGTTTGAAGCGATCTACGAAAACTTCTAGGGCCGCCGTTCTCCTCGTCGTCTGCCTCGCCCTCGCCCTGCCGGCGGGGGCGGCCGGGCTGCCCCTGGTGGTGGAGGTGTCGTCCGATCCTTCGCCGGCCGGGGGCGGTGTGCCGCCGGAGGTCCTGGCCCAGGCCAGCGACCTGGCCGTGAAAGCGGTGGTGGAGCGGCACGTGGCCCCGGCCGACCGGGGCCGGGCCCTCGCGGCCCTCGGGCCGGCGGGGCGGTACGTGCAACGCCTTTCCGTGCTGACCGACCGGGTGGAGGGGGGCCGCCGGGTCACCGAGGTGGAAGCCGTGGTCGACCGGGACCGGGTGCTGGAGGTGCTCGCCGGGTTCGGGATCCCCACGGCCCGGCTTGCCGTAAGGCCCCGCGTGCTCGTGGCCGCCGCCCCGGGCCCCGCGGCCGCCCCGTTCGTGCGGGCGTTCGCCGACGCGCTCGGGCGGGAGGGTGTGAGGTTCCGGACGGCCCCGGGGGGCGGCACGGCCGAGGAGGCGATCGAGGCGGCGCGCACCCTGGGGTGCCACGTGGTGCTCCTGGCCCGCGTGGAGGCCGCGGTGCAGGCGATGCCGCCGCCGGCCTCGGGCCCCGCCCTGGTGCCGGGCGAGGGGCAGCCCGAAGAGGGGTGGGCGGTGGCGTCCGCCACGGCCCGGGGGTGGGTGGTGGACGCGGTCACGGGCGAACCCTTGGGCGAAGCGGAGACCGCGGCCGACGGTGCCGGGGCCGACGGCGTGGAGGCCGAGGCCCGCGCCGCCGCCCGGGCCGGCCGGCGGCTCGTGGCGGCGCTCCTCGCGGCATTGGAGCGGTCGGGGTGGGGCCTGACGGGGGAGCCCGAGATCCTCCGGATCCGGGTGACGGGGCTTCCGGCCCCCCGGGCCCTCGAGGACCTGGAGGCGGCCCTGGCCGGCCTGGCCGAGGTGGAGGAGGTCCGGCTCGCCGAGATCGCCTGGCGGGAGGGGCTCTGGGAGGTCCGGGCCCGGCCCGGCGGGTTCCCCTGGGACGTGGTGCTCGCCTGGGTGAGCCCCCCCGGGGGGCGGGTGCGGGTCGAGGCCGAGGAAGGGGGGGAGCTCCGCTGCACCTGGGTGGACGGGAAGCGGTGAGGGCGGGGCGGCCGTTCGCGGCCCGGGGGCTCACGGTGGATCCCCCGCTCTTCCTCGCGCCCATGGCGGGCCTCACCCACACGGCGCTGCGGCGGCTCCTCGTGGAACTCGGCGGGGTGGGGCTCC
>CAZUYO010000245.1:0-4645 GCA_964624725.1 uncultured Thermodesulfobacteriota bacterium | reverse complement strand
CTCGACGGAAGCGCCCTTCTCATCCCGTCCCAGCGGATCGAACTACCCGACGGAACGTCCTGGCACGGCGCCGGGCTCACGCCCGACGTCGCGGCAGCCGCCCCCGACGGCGGCGCCACGCCGGAGAACGACCCCCAGCTCCAGGCGGCCCTGGCGGTGCTGCGGGGCGAAACCCCGGTGGCGGCCGCCCGTCGTACCGAACGCCGCACGGCGCCCCGGGAACTGTGGGAGCACCGAATCGTGCGACCGGATCTGTTCTGATCGCGGCCGACCGACAGGAAGCGCTTCGGGGATGACGTGCTTCCCGGCTTTCCAGCTTCCCAGCATTCTAGCCTTCTAGCCTTCTAGCCCTCCCACACCTTACGGAGGTACGCGAGTGTCCCAGGTAGAGCGCGTGGCCCCGATGCCCGAAGACATCCTGGTTCGCCTGCGCCGCCACGAGGCCTTTTCCGAGCTTCCCGAGGAGGATTTGCGGTGGCTCGCCGAGCGGCTCCGGGAGGTCTGCTACCGCCGGGGCAGCCTGATCCTCGGCCCCGACGACGTACCCGCCCGGCTTCGGTTCGTGGAGGATGGCGTGGTCGAGGCGGTGGGGGAAGGCGGGGTCGTGGCCGAACTCGTGGAGGGGGAGTGCTTCCCGGTGGAGGCCCTTTCCGAGCACCGGCCCACCGGGCTCTCGTGGCGGGCCCGCACCGACGTGTGGTGCCTCGAGATCCCGGTGGAGGAGTTTTCGCGGCTGCGCGAGCGCCACGAGGGGTTCCGGGAGTTTTGCCGGTGCCGGGTGGACGCGTTCCGGGCGGCCTCGGCCCGGGTGGGGGCGGTGGTGCCTTCGGCGCCGGAGGATCCCGGCCTCACCCAGCCGGTCCGGGCCCTCATGCAGCCCGACCCGCCGCTTTGCCGGCCCACCGATCCGATCCGCGTCGCCCTGGAGGCCATGGACCGCCGCAACGCCACCGTGGTGGTGGTGACGGACGAGGGGCGCCATCCCCTGGGGCTCTTTACCCTCCGGGACGTGCTCCGCCGGGTGGCCTTGCCCGGCCGCGACACCTCGGACGCGGTGGAAAGGGTCATGACGCCGGATCCCCTCACCCTCTCCCCCGAGGCCTTCGGGTTCGAGGCTGCGATGATCATGGCCCGGGAGGGGTTCCATCATCTCCCGGTCGTAAACGGAGGCCGCGTCGTGGGACTCGTGTCGGAAAGCGATCTCTTTCGCCGGAACCGACTTCGCCTCGCCGACCTCCGAAACCGCATTCATTCGGCGGAAGACGTGGATGCGTTGGCCGGCCTCGCCCGGGAGGTCAAGGACCTGGCCCACCAACTGCTCGCCGGGGGAACGGCGGCCGAGCAGGTCACGCGGCTCATCTCGACCCTGAACGACCATCTCGCCACCCGGGTGCTGGAGCTCGAGCTCCTGCCCGCGCTCCCCCAGGGGGTGCGGGTCTGCTGGATCGCCCTCGGCAGCGAGGGGCGGATGGAGCAGACCCTCTCCACCGACCAGGACAACGGGCTCGTGTTCGACGCGCCCGATCGGGATGCCGAGGCGGTGCGGGGGGAACTCCTGCCGGCCGCCCGGAGGGCCAACGAGGCCCTGGCCGCCTGCGGGTTCCCCCTGTGCAAGGGCGGCGTGATGGCCTCGAACCCGTCGTGGTGCCTGAGTCTCTCGGAGTGGGAGGACCGGTTCCGCAGCTGGCTCGACGCCCCCGATCCCGAGGCCCTGCTGAACGCCACGATCTTCTTCGATCTGCGCCCGCTGTTCGGCGACGAAGCGCTCGGCGTCGAGCTTCGGGACTGGCTGCGGCAGGAGGCGCCCCGGAAGGACCTGTTCCTGCACCTCTTGGCGGCCAACGCCCTGGGCCGCACTCCCCCCGTGGGCTTTTTCCGGGATTTCGTGGTGGAGACCCGAGGGGAGCACAAGGGCACCGTGGATCTCAAAACCCACGGCGTGGCCCTCTTCACCGACGCGGCCCGGGTGTTCGGGCTGGCGCACGCCGCGCCCACCAGCAATACGGCGGAGCGACTCCGGGCCGCCGCCGAGCCGCTGCGCCTCGACCGGGGGCAGGTGGAGGCCTGGATCGAGGCCCATCTGTTTCTGCAGCGGCTCCGGCTGCGGCACCAGTACGAGCAGGAACGGGCCGGTGTCGAGCCCGATAACCGCATCCGGCCCGACGACCTCAATCCCCTGGACCGGAAGTTCCTGCTGGAGGCCTTCCGCCAAGCCAAACGGCTCCAGCGGCGCCTGGCCCTGGAGTACCAGGTGGGGGCGCGGGGGCTGTGAGAAAACCCCACCGCCTGGCGGCTGGGCGGCGAGGCCGCACGGCGGCGCGCGGCGGTCCCTCCCCCCCGGCCGACCAGATGGACGCGTCAACGGGCGCGACGCCCGCCGGAGCGCCATCCCCCTACCCGCCCGACGGCGATGCGTTCGACGGCCTCAGCGCCTCCGGGCCGAAGGTTCGGTGCGGGCCCGTTCGTACTCGTCGTAGGTGGGAGGAAGGCCCGGAGGGGGCGTTTTCTCGGCCCGCTCCCGCCAGGCCGCCCCCTCGAACACGCCCCGACACCAGGACCGGGGGCTGCATCCGCCCGCGAGGCCAGCCAGTGCGAGCACGATCGTAAGGGAGATTACGTTTCGCATGGGCTCTTCCCCGAACGTTCCAAGGCCTCCCGGGCCCGGGCCACGGTCTCGGCAAGGCGGGGAAACCGGGGGGCCACGGGCGCAAGGTGATGCTCCAGGATCCGCAGGGCGGCCGGCGCGTGTTCCCGGAACCCGGGTTTTCCGAGCCGCCATCCGAGTTTTCCGAACGCCCCCAGGGCCTGGAGGAGCCGGAAGGTGCCGCAGGCGATCCAGGCCTCCTCGGTCCACCCCCGAAGCGCCCCGGCCGCTCCGAGGCGGTTCCGGTACTCCTCGAGGAGCGCCTCCCGCACGCCGTGCGGGAGGTCGGCGTAGGGGTCCAAAAGGAGGGCCGCCGCGTCGTAGGCCAGGGGTCCGGGCCGGGCGCCCTGGAAGTCGATGGCGGCCGGCCCTTCCCGGGTGAGGTGGAGGTTGCGGCTCTGGAAGTCCCGGTGGAGGAAGTAGCCGCGCGCCTCCGGGGGCACCCGGGCGGCCAACCGCTCGAGGTCGGCCCGGAACCCGGCCGGGACCGCGAGACCCAGGACCCCTTGCGCGAACTCCCGGGCGAAGTAGAGCCCCTCGTCCTCCACCATGGTGCGCTCGTCGTAGGGCCGGGGGGCGAACCCCGTCTCGAGCCGAAACCCCCGGGCGCCGTCCACCTGCATCCGGACGAGAAGGTCCAACACCGGTCGGTAGAGGGCCACGGGGTCGGCCCCCGGCGCCCGCAGGGCCCGGAAAAGGCTCCGGTCCCCCAGATCCTCCAAGAGGATCCATCCCCCCTCCTCCCACACGCCGAACACCCGAGGCACCCGGACCCCGCGCGCCGCGAGGTGCCGGGCGATCCGGACGTAGGCCCCGTTCTCCCGGGGGTCGGGGCCCTCGAGGAGCACCCGGGTTTCTTCCCCGACGAACACCCGGTAGAACCGCCGGGCCGATCCGTCGCCCGCCAGGGGCTCCACCCGGTCCACGCAGCCGAGATCCGGAAACACCCGGACGAGGTCCCGGGCCGCAGGAACGGCGGTCATCGCCGGTTCCCCACAAGCGCCTCCACCCGGGCCCGGGCCTCGGCCAACCGCTCCGGGTGCGCGCGCTCCGCCAGCATCCCGGCCACCTCGTCGAGGTCGAGGTCGGGCCGGAGCATCCGGCCGAAAATGAGGAGGTCGCACCCGGCCTCCACCGCCTCCACGGCCCCCTCTGCGACCGGTCCGAGCGCCCCCAGCGCCCCCATCTCCATGTCGTCGGAGATCACGGCACCCCGAAACCCCAACCGGCCCCGGAGCACGTCGCCCAGCCACCGCCGGGACACGGTGGCCGGCCGGTCGTCCACGGCCGGCACCCGGAGGTGCCCGGCCATGACGAGCGGCACCCCGGCCTCCACGGCCGCCCGGAACGGCACCAGGTCCCGGGCCGCCATTTCCTCCCACGCCGCCTCCACGGTGGGAAGGCCCACGTGGCTGTCCACCCGGGCCCGGCCGTGGCCGGGGAAATGCTTGGCGCACGGAAGCACCCCGCCCCGCAGGCACGCCCGCACGTGGGCCCGGACCAGGGGGGCCACCGCGGCCGGGTCGTCGCCGAGCGCGCGGTCCCCGATCACCCCGCTCTCCCCGGCCGTAGGCAGGTCGCAGACCGGGGCCAGGTTCCCGTCGATCCCGAGGGCCGCCAGGGCCCGGGCCTGGGCCTCGACCCGCTCCGAGAGGACGTCCGTCCCCCCCCGGGCCAACTCCCGGGCTGGGGGCAACCGGGGCACCCCGTCCCGGAGCCGCTCGACCCGGCCCCCCTCCTGGTCCACGAACACCAGGGCCGGGGAACCCGGGTCGGCCTCGGCGAGGGTTTCCTTGACCTCGCCCACGAGCCGCGCCGCGGTCCCGGCGTCCGGCACGTTGCGGCGAAACAGGATCGCCCCTCCGAGGCCCCACCGCCGGGCGAAGGCACGGAGCCACGGGGGCACGGACGCCCCCTCGAAGCCCACGATCAGAAGGCGGCCCGGCCGGGGGATCACGGCTCCACCAGGGATTCGATCCAGGCGATCCGGCCCCCCTCCGG
>CAZUYO010000244.1:0-4646 GCA_964624725.1 uncultured Thermodesulfobacteriota bacterium | reverse complement strand
GGCTGGGCCGGGGCCGGGGCGGGCTGGGGCGCCGGGGCCGGCTGGGAGGCGGGCGCGGCCGCCGCCCCGCCGGGGATCTCCACGTCGTAGGTCACGCCGTTTACCACCACGGTGGCCCGGCCACCGGCCAGGCTCCGGATCTCCACGGCGTAGGGCTGTCCGTTGATGACAAGGTCGTAGCGGCTCATGAACAGGTCCTCCAAAGGAAAGGGAAGGTCAGCTGGCGGGGCCGGCGGCCCCGAAAGGTCACCGATGGATCCGCTCCTGGCGCGCGGCCCGGCCGGCCATGGCCTCCAACCGGCCGGCGAGACCCCAGGACCGGATCGGCGCGGCAGCGGGGCCCGGTTCCGGGGCCGGGCGGGCCCGGTGGAGCGCCAGGGCGGCGGCGATGGCCGCGGCCACCTCGGGGGCGGGGGCCCCGCCGACGCCCCGCAGGGCCAACGCCACGGCCACGGCGGCCGCGGCGCGGGCCCCTTCCTCGTCCTCCGGCGGAGGCTCCTCCCGGGGCACCGGCTCCACCCGGGGCGCGGGCGCCGGGGCCTTGGGCTTCGCCGCCGCCTCGGGGCGGCGGCCCTTGCCCTCGAGGCGGGCCGTGAACTCCTTGAAGTAGTGCATGTACACCGACAGCAGGAACAGGGCCACGAACACCACCCCCATCCCCACCGCGGTGGTCTGAACGGCGAAGGTCCACACGTCGGTCACGGCCGGCCCCCTAAAGCGGGATGTTCCCGTGCTTGCGCGGCGGGTTGGTGTCGCGCTTGTTGCGGCAGGCCTCGAGGCCCTGGATCACCCGGATCCTGAGGTCCTCGGGCAGGATCACCTCGTCGATGTACCCGAGCTCCGCGGCCTGGTAGGGGTTGGCGAACCGCTCGGTGTACTCGGCGATCTTCTCCTCCCGGGCCTTCTTCGGATCCTCGGCCTTCTGGATCTCCTTGCGGAAGATGATGTCCACCGCGCCCTGGGGCCCCATGACCGCGATCTCGGCCGTGGGGAAGGCGAGGTTCACGTCGCCCCGGAGGTGCTTGGAGCTCATCACGCAGTACGCGCCGCCGTAGGCCTTGCGGGTGATCACCGTGATCTTGGGCACCGTGGCCTCGGAGTAGGCGTAGATGAGCTTCGCCCCGTGCTTGATGATGCCCCGGTATTCCTGGTCGGTGCCGGGCAGGTAGCCGGGCACGTCCTCCAGGGTCACGATGGGGATGTTAAACGCGTCGCAGAACCGCACGAACCGGGCCCCCTTCATGGAGGCGTCGCAGTCGAGGCACCCGGCCAGGTGGGCCGGCTGGTTCGCCACGATGCCCACCACGGTTCCGCCCATCCGGGCGAACCCCACCACGATGTTGGGGGCGTAGTGGGCGTGGACCTCGAAGAAGTCCCCGTGGTCCACCATGGCCGTGATGATCGTCTTGATGTCGTAGCCCTTGTTGGGGTTGTCGGGCACCACCTCGTTGATCTCGGGGAGTTTCCGGTCGGCCGGGTCGTCGGTGGGCACGAACGGCGGGTCCTCCAGGTTGTTGGACGGCAGGAACGACAGGAGCCGCTTGATCTGGGCGATGCACTCCTTGTCGTCCGTGGCGGCGAAATGGGCCACCCCGGAGCGCTGGTTGTGGGTCATGGCCCCGCCCAGGGCGTCCATGGTCACGTCCTCGTTGGTGACCGCCTTGATCACCCGGGGGCCCGTGATGAACATGTGGCTCGTGCCCTCCACCATGAAGATGAAATCCGTGAGCGCCGGGCTGTACACCGCGCCGCCGGCGCAGGTGCCCATGATGGCCGAGATCTGGGGGATCACCCCGGAGCTCATCACGTTGCGGTGGAAGATGTTGGCGTAGCCCGCGAGGCTCTGGACCCCCTCCTGGATCCGGGCGCCCCCCGAGTCGTTGAGGCCCACCACCGGCGCGCCGTTTTTCAGGGCCATGTCCATGATCTTGCAGATCTTGTTGGACATGGTGAGCGACAGGCTCCCCCCGAACACCGTGAAGTCCTGGGCGTAGGCGTACACCAGGCGGCCGTCCACCTTCCCGTACCCGGTGACCACCCCGTCCCCGAGGATCTTCGTCTTCTCCATGCCGAAGTTCGTGCACTGGTGGGTGACGAACTTGTCCACCTCCACGAACGTCCCCGGGTCGAAGAGGAGCGCCAGCCGTTCCCGGGCCGTGAGCTTGCCCTGGGCGTGGTGCTTGGCGACCCGCTCCTCCCCGCCGCCGGCCTCGGCCTCCCGGTTCTTCTGGGCCAGAAGTTCGAACTTTTCCTGCAGGCTCATCCGAGGTCCTCCTCTCGCACGTCAATGCAAACCCGGGCGGCCGGGCCGCCCGGGACTGGGATCACGGGGTCTCGGCCAGCGGCTACCCGATCGTCACGAGCACGTCGCCCTTGGCCACGTTGTCGCCCTTGGCGCACCGCACCTCCTGGACCACGCCGTCGGCCGGGGCCTCGAGGGCGTTCTCCATCTTCATGGCCTCGAGGATCACCACGACGTCGCCGGCCTTCACCGGGTCGCCGGGGCCCACCAGGACGTCCACGATCATGCCGGGCATCGGGGCCTCGAGGGCCGCCTTGGCTCCCGCGGCCGGAGCCGCCGGCTTGGGCGGCTCGGCCGCCGGGGCGGGCTGGGCCGGTGCCGGCTGCGGCGCCGCCGGCTGGGGCGCGGGGGCCGCCGGGGTCACCGCGGTCACCACCGGCGGGGCGCCCGCCGGGGCCTCCACCGCCACCTCGAAGAGCTCGCCGTCCACGTACACCTTGTAGGTGCGGGCGTCCGCCGGCGGCTCGGCCTTGGGCTTCTCCACCAGCTCACCGGCCAGGGCTTTGCGGCACAGCTCCTCCTCGCGCTTGGCGTCCTCGAGGGTCCGGGGCTGCCACTCCTCGGGGACGGGCTCGAGCCCGTATTTCACCCGGAGGAACCGCTTCCCGGTGGTCGGGAACAGGGTGTAGAGCAGAAGGTCCTTGCGGTCCTTGGCCAGGTCGCCCACCTCGGCCTTGGCCTTTTCGAGCTCCGGCTCCAGGATGTCGGCCGGCCGGCAGGTGATGGGCTCCTCGCCCCGGGGGTACCCCTTGAGGGCCAGCTTCCGCAGTTCCGGGTTGATCTCGGCCGGGGGCCGGCCGTAGAGCCCGTAGCAGTAGTCCTTCACCTGGCCCGAGATCATCTTGTAGCGCTCCTCCAGGGCCCCGTCGGGGTTCCCGAAGAGCACGTTCTGGACGGCCTGCACCCCGACGATCTGGCTCGTGGGGGTCACCAGCGGCGGGTAGCCCAGGTCCTTGCGCACCCGGGGCAGCTCCCGGAACACGTCGCCCAGGCGGTCCTCGGCGCCGGCCTGGCGCAGCTGGTTCACCAGGTTCGAGAGCATCCCGCCCGGGACCTGGTGCAGGAGCACCCCGATGTCCACCACGGAGAGCCGCGTGGTGTCCAGGAGATGGCGGTATTTCGGCCCGATCCGCTCCAGGTACTCGGCCACCTCGTTCAGGCGGTCCAGATCGAGCCCGGTGTCCCGGGGCGTGCCCTGGAGCATCATCACGATGGGCTCCACCGCCGGGTGGCTCGACCGGTTCGCAAACGGCGCCGAACAGGTGTCGAGGATGTCCACGCCGGCGTCGATGGCCCGCTGGAACGTGTATTCGGCAAGCCCCGAGGTGGTGTGGCAGTGGAGCTCCACCGGCAGCTTGGTGGCCTTCTTGATGGCCTTGATGAGGTCGTAGGCGTCGTCCGGGGCCAGCAGCCCGGCCATGTCCTTGATGCAGATGGAATCGGCCCCCATCGACGCGAAGGTCTTCGCCTTCTCCACCCAGTACTCCAGGGTGAAGAGGGCCCCGCCCATCTTGCGCTCGGTCACGGTGTAGGAGAGCGCGGCCTGGAAGTGCATGCCGTTTCGCTTGATGGCCCGGGCCGCGGTCTCGAAGTTGCGCTCGTCGTTCAGGGCGTCGAACACCCGGAAGATCTCGATCCCGGCGTCGCAGGCCTCGTCGACGAACGCCTCGACCACGTCGTCGGCGTAGTTGCGGTACCCCACGAGGTTCTGGCCCCGCAGCAGCATCTGGAACTTCACGTCCTTGGGGATGTAGCGCCGGAGCCGCCGGGGCCGCTCCCAGGGATCCTCGCCCAGGAACCGGTGCATCACGTCGAAGGTGGCCCCGCCCCACACCTCCAGGGCGTGGTAGCCCACCTTGCCCACCGCCTCGGCGATGGCCTCCATGTCCTCGGTGCGCATCCGGGTGGCGAACAGGCTCTGATGGCCGTCGCGGAACGTGAGATCCGTGATCTTGAGCGGGTTGGGCTTTTTCGACATGGCGGACTCCTTCCCCTCGAAACGATCAGGTGACGTGCGAACGGGCTACCCGGGGCGCGCGACGCGGCGCTGCCACAGGGTCCGGAACAGCATGGTGTCGTGACGGCCGGCGAGCGCCCAGGCCGAAGGCGCGGGCCCCGGTGCGGGGGCGGCCGGCGCCGCCAACTCCGGGGCGGGGGCCGCCGCGGCCTGGGCCTCCGCCAGATACTCCAGCACGCCGGCCACCGCGGCGGCGATCTTCTTCGCGCGAATCGGGTCCATCGCCTCCTCCAACGGTTCCTCGAACCTTCCGTCCACGGTCTCCGGTCTCGCGGTCTCCAGTCCCTTGATCCAGACGGCCGCGGCCCACCGTGTGGCCGAGGCGGC
>CAZUYO010000243.1:0-4654 GCA_964624725.1 uncultured Thermodesulfobacteriota bacterium | reverse complement strand
GGCAGAGCGTGTGCGCGGCGTGACGACGGCTGGAAGGCTGGAAAGCTAGGAGGCTGGGAAGCCAGGAAGTCTCTTGGCTCCAGGCGGCCCGGCCCCTGGCAGCCGAGGGCCCGAAACCGGAGACCGGAGAGCGATGAGCGAAGTCCGTAGGAAACGCGTGCTGTTTTTGTGCACCGGGAACTCCTGCCGGAGCCAGATGGCCGAGGGGTGGCTCCGGCACCTGGGGGGGGACCGCTACGAGGTGTTCTCGGCCGGCACCCGGCCCCAGGGCCTGAACCCCCGGGCGGTGCGGGTGATGGCCGAGGCCGGGGTGGACATCTCCGGCCACACGAGCGACCCGGTGGAGAAGTACCTGGGGGAAGACTTCGACCTCGTGGTCACCGTGTGCGGCGGGGCCAAGGAGTCGTGTCCCGTGTTCGTCGGCCGGGTGAAGGACCGCCAGCACTGGCCCTTCGACGACCCGGCCGAGGCCGCGGGGACCGAGGAGGAGGTGATGGCGGTGTTCCGCCGGGTCCGCGACGAGATCCGCGCCCGGGTCGAGGCGTTCCTGCGGGAGACCCCCGCGCGCCCCGGTGAGGGGGCGGGGAAAGAGGGGTAGCTCCCGGACCCGTGATCACGAGGGGGCCGCCGCCCAGCCGCCCGGCTGCCTCGCGGGCCGAAGGCCCAAGACCGTAGACCGTTCCCGTTCTGTGAGGAGGGTTTGTCATGCCGCAGGGTGTCGCGAAGAAGCTCTCGTTCATCGACCGGTACCTCACGCTTTGGATCTTTCTCGCCATGGCGGTGGGGGTGGGCTGGGGGTACCTCTTCCCCGGCGTGCGAAACGTGATCAACGCCTTCCAGGTGGGCACCACCAACATCCCCATCGCCATCGGGCTCATCCTCATGATGTACCCGCCGCTGGCGAAGGTGCGCTACGAGGAGCTCCCCGAGGTGTTCAAGAACACCAAGGTGCTCGCGCTGTCGCTGGTGCAGAACTGGATCGTGGGGCCGGTGCTCATGTTCGTGCTCGCGGTCACCCTCCTGCACGGGTACCACGAGTACATGGTGGGGCTCATCCTGATCGGGCTCGCCCGGTGTATCGCCATGGTGATCGTGTGGAACGACCTCGCCGACGGCGACCGGGAGTACTGCGCCGGGCTCGTGGCGTTCAACTCGATCTTCCAGGTGCTCTTCTACTCGGTGTACGCCTACATCTTCATCACCTGGCTCCCGCCCAAGCTCGGGCTCGGCGAGGCCATCGAGGTGAACATCTCCATGGGCCAGATCGCCGAGAGCGTGTTCATCTACCTGGGCATCCCGTTCATCGGCGGCGTGGTGAGCCGGGTGGTGGGCCTCAAGCTCAAGGGCCGGGAGTGGTACGAGACGCGGTTCATCCCGAAGATCAGCCCGATCACCCTGATCGCGCTCCTCTTTACGATCCTGGTCATGTTCAGCCTGAAGGGCGAGTACATCGTGCAGCTCCCGCTCCACGTGGTGCGGGTGGCCATCCCCTTGACGATCTACTTCTTCGTGATGTTCTTCGTGTCGTTCTGGATGAGCCGGAAGGTCGGCGCGCCCTACGGCCAGACCGTGACGCTTTCGTTCACCGCGGCCTCCAACAACTTCGAGCTCGCCATCGCCGTGGCCGTGGCCGTGTTCGGCATCGATTCGGGCGAGGCGTTCGCCGCGGTGATCGGGCCCCTGGTGGAGGTGCCCGTGCTGATCAGCCTGGTGAACGTGGCCCTGCGGCTGAAGGAAAAGCACTTCACCCCCGAGGGCCTGCCCCAGCGGGCCTGACCCGGGCCGACAAGGAGGCGGAAACATGTTCCCCCACGCGCTCGTCGCCACCGATCTGTCCGACGCCTCGACCCGGATGCTGGAGTGCGCCGGGCAGCTCAAGGCCCTGGGGGTGGAGCGGGTGACCCTGTTCCACGCCGAGACCGCGCTCCACACCGTGGGCCTCGACGAGAGCCTGGCCCGGGCCGATCGGCCCGAGCTCGAGGCCCAGGCCGGGCTCCTCAGGGAGCAGGGCTACGCCGTGGACCTGCGGGTGGCCCGGGGCATCCCCTGGCACGCCATCGTGGAGGCCGCCCGGGAGGGGAAGGCCGATCTCGTGGTGCTCGCGTCCCACGGCCACGGCGCCCTGGCCGAGACGGTGCTCGGCACCACGGCGGGCCAGGTGGTGGAGTTCGCCCCCTGCCCGGTGCTGGTGCTGCGGCTTTCGCTCCTCGACGAGGACGGCGGCCGGTACTGCAGCCTCCGGTTCCGGAACGTGCTCGACCGGGTGGTGGTGCCGGTGGATTTCTCGTCCCACACCATCAAGGCCGTGGGGGTGGTCCAGGACCTGGGCCCGCGGGTGGCGACGGCCGTGCTCCTCCACGTGAACCCCCCGGGCCTTCCCGAGCACGGGGGGGCCGCCCCGGCCGAGGCGTTCGCCGAGGACGACCGGGGCCGGCTCGAGGGGATCGCCAAGACCCTTCGGGACGCCGGGTGCCGGGAGGTGGAGATCCGGATCGAGGCCGGGGACCCCCGGGAGCGGATCGTGGCCGCCTCGGAGGAGGCGACGCTCCTCGTCCTGGGAAGCCGGGGGTGGACTCCCTGGAAAGAGCTCCTCCTGGGGAGCACGGCCCACGCGGCGGTGCGCCACGCCCGCTGCCCCGTGCTCCTGGTGAGGTGACCGGACCCATGCACACCCTGCCCGCCGAGACCCCGGTCGCCGCCGAACACCCGGCCCTTCGGCCGCACCCCACGAAGCTCTTCGTGGAGACGACCACCCGGTGCAACCTGCGGTGCGCCATGTGCGTGAAGCAGACCCGGGAAAACGCCGTGGCCGAGGGCGACCTCGCCCCCGAGGTGTTCGAGGCCCTGGCCCCGGCGTTTCCCCGGCTCGAGGCCCTGGTGCTCTCGGGGATCGGCGAGCCCCTGCTCCACCCCGACCTCGAACGGTTCATCCGGCGGGCCCGGGAGGCCATGCCGGCCGAGGGGTGGATCGGGTTCCAGTCGAACGGGCTCCTCCTCGACAGGGCCCGGGCCCGGTCGCTCGTGGAGGCGGGCCTGGGGCGCATCTGCCTTTCGCTCGACGCCGTGAGCCCCGCCACCTTCGCCCGCATCCGCGAGGGCGGGGACGTGGGGGCCCTGGACCGGGCCTTCGCCGCCCTGGCCGAGGCCGAGCGGGCCGTGGGCCGCCGGGTGGAGAAGGGCATCGAGTTCGTGGCCATGCGCGACAACGTGGCCGAGCTTCCCGCGGTGGTGCGGTGGGCCGCGGGCCGGGGCGCCACCTTCGCCCTGGTGACCCAGGTGCTCCCCTACGACGAGCGGCTCGTGGACCAGGCGGCCTACGACCCCAACACCGACGTGGCCGTGGGGTTCTTCGAGCCCTGGCGGGAACGGGCCCGGCGGGAGGGGGTCGATCTCGACCGGTACTTCGAGGTGCTCTGGAAGTACACGAAGACCCCGGAGGAGCAGCGGATCGTGGACTTCGTGGAGGCCATGAAGGCCGACGCCCACGCCCGGGACATCTTCGTGAACGTCCAGAAGATCCTGGAGCGCGACGAGGCCTGGCTGGGGCGGGTCCAGGAGATCTTCGCCGAGGCCGCCCGGGCGGCGGCCGAGGTGGGCCTGGATCTCCGGCTCCCCGAGGTGGTGCCCCGGGGCGACCGGCGGTGCGACTTCGTGGAGGAGGGGAGCGCGTTCGTGAGCTGGGACGGCGGGGTGCACCCCTGCTACTTCCTGTGGCACGGGTACCGGTGCTTCGTGAACGGCCGGGAGAAGTTCGTGCGGCCCAGGGTGTTCGGCCGGGTGCCCGAACGGGGCCTCCTGGAGATCTGGAACGACCCGGCCTTCCGGGCGTTTCGCGAAAGCGTCATCCGCTACGACTACCCCTTCTGCTCCGACTGCAACCTGTCCAAATGCTGCGACTACGTCCAGGCCGAGGAGTTCGAGCAGGACTGCTTCCTCAACGCCGAGCCCTGCGGCGACTGCCTGTGGTGCAAGGGCGTGTTCCAGTGCCTGCGGTGAGTCCCCCAAGCGACGCCCAAGTCCGCCCCGTGGGAGCGCGTCCAGGTACCTTCCGCTAGGCGGCCGGGCGGCTGGGCGGCTAGGCGGCGAAAAGCATTCCGGATTCCGGCGTCATCGCCTCTGCCACGCTGTGGGAGCCGTTGCCAGGCGCGTGGTCTCGGCTCGGAAGCGCGGGTTGGACGGGCGCGTTCGGTGGAATCGTCAAAAAGGAAAGCGGCCCTGCTGCCAGGCTGCGTAGGCCGCCGAGCCGCGAGTACAACACGAGGAGTTTTCCCGATGTCCCAGACGCTCTATGTGTACGACCCTGCGCTGTGCTGCCCCACCGGTGTGTGCGGCCCCTCGGCGGACCCGGTGCTGGCCCGGTTCGCGGCCGACCTGAACTGGGTCGAGCAGCAGGGGGTGCGGGTGGTGCGCAAGAACCTGGCCCAGGAGCCCCAGGCCTTCGCCACCGACCCCCGGGTGGCCGAGGTGCTGCGGACCGAGGGCACCGCCGGGTTGCCCCTGGTGTTCGTGGACGACCGCGAGGTGACCCGGGGGCGCTACCCCGACCGCCGGGAGCTCGCCGAGGCCCTGGGGCTCGACCCGGCCCCGGCGGGCCCCGTGTTCGAGATGGCCGGCTCCGGCGGGTGCGATCCCTCCACCGGGTGCTGCGGGTAGG
>CAZUYO010000242.1:0-4659 GCA_964624725.1 uncultured Thermodesulfobacteriota bacterium | reverse complement strand
TGGGCGGCCACGAGCTTCGTGGCCATGCCTCCGGTGCCCACCCGGGACCGGGACCGGCCGACGAACCGCTCCACCGTCTCGTCCACCCGGTCCACCCGCTCCACGAGCCGGGCGTCGGGGTGCACCTTGGGGTCGCGGTCGAAAAGCCCCTCGATGTCGCTCAGGATCACCAGGGCGTCGGCCTCGACCAGGTTCGTCACGAGGGCCGAGAGGTTGTCGTTGTCGCCGAACTTGAGCTCCTCGACCACGACGGTGTCGTTCTCGTTGATGACCGGCACGGCCCCCAGACGCAGAAGCGCCAGCAGGGCCGTCTTGGCGTTCTGGTACCGGCGGCGGCTGTCCAGGTCGTCGCGGGTGAGGAGCACCTGGCCCACGGGGATCCCGTGGGGCCGGAACACCTCCTCGTACAGCCCGACCAGGTGGATCTGGCCCACCGCGGCCAGGGCCTGCACCTCGGGGATGGTGTCCGGCCGGCGCTCGAGCCCGAGCCGCCCCATGCCGGCCGCCACCGCCCCCGAGCTCACCAGCACCACCTCGACCCCCCGCCGCCTCGCCGCGGCGATGTCGTCGGCCAGCATCTCGAACACGCGGCGATCGAGTCGCCCGTCGGGGCCCGTGAGCACCTGGCTCCCGACCTTGACCACGACCCGGCGCGCCTCGGCCAAACGGTTCCTGCTCAAGGCGTTGCTCCTGTTCGTCTCTGCTGGAAGGCGGAGAAGCGGGCGGATCGCCCGCTCCCGGCGGCCGCCGGCCGGCTCACTCCTCCCCGCCCTCGGGCCGCTCCCGTTCCTCCAGGGCCCGGCCGGTCTCCACCACCAACTCCCGGACCCCTTCGCCCGTGACCGCCGAGATCGCCCGCACCTCGATCCCCTCGGCCGCGAACGCCTCCCTGATCGCGGGCAGGGCCCCGCGCACCTCCGTGAGATCGGCCTTCGTGACGACCACCCGCTCGGGCTTTTCGGCGAGGTCCGGGCTGAAGGCCTCGAGCTCCCGCCGCACGGCCCGGTAGAGGGTCAGCGGATCGCCCTGGGTGGGATCCACCAGGTGTAGAAGAAGCCGGGTGCGCTCCACGTGCTTCAGGAACCGGATCCCCAGCCCCGCCCCCTGGTGCGCCCCCTCGATGAGGCCCGGGATGTCGGCCACCACGAAGGAGCGCTCCTCGGCCCACCGAACCACCCCCAGGTTGGGCACCAGCGTGGTGAACGGGTAGTCGGCGATCTTCGGCCGGGCCGCCGAGATCCGGGAGATCAGGGTGGACTTCCCGGCGTTCGGAAATCCCACGAGCCCCACGTCCGCCAGGAGTTTGAGCTCGAGCCGGACGCGCCGCTCCTCCCCCGGGGTGCCGGGCTGGGCGTACCGGGGCGCCCGGTTGGTGGGCGTGGCGAACCGCGCGTTCCCCTTTCCCCCGAGGCCGCCCTTGAGGAGCACCACCCGCTGGCCGGGCTCCACCAGATCCGCCAGCACCTCGCCCGTTTCGGCGTCGCGCACCACGGTGCCCACCGGGAGCCGCACCTCCAGATCCCGGCCGCTGCGGCCGGTGCGGTCCGACCCCATGCCCGGCCGGCCGTTCTCGGCCCGGAGCACCCGTCGGTGCCGCAGGTCCAGGAGCGTGGTGAGCCGCGGGTCGGCCACGAGCACCACGTCGCCGCCCCGCCCGCCGTCGCCGCCGTCGGGCCCCCCAAGGGGAACGAACTTTTCGCGGCGGAACGACACGCACCCGGCGCCCCCGTTGCCGGAGGCCAGCGTGAGTTCCACCTCGTCGATGAATTTCATGAATTCGGTCGTCGGTCTGCGGTCACCGGTCGTCGTTCGGTGCCCCTCAATGCACGAAAGCCCGGACGGGGAACTCCCTGTCCGGGCCTCGAAACCTCGAGCGTCGGGTCCGGGAGGGGCCCCCTAGGACGCCGCCTCCTCGGCCGGGATCACGTTCACGTACACGCGCCGGTCGCGGCCCTTGGTCTCGAACTTCACCACCCCGTCCACCAGGGCGAACAGGGTGTAGTCGCGGCCGCACCCCACGTTCTTGCCGGGCTTGAACTTCGTGCCGAGCTGCCGCACCAGGATGTTGCCGGCCCGCACCGTCTGGCCGCCGAACCGCTTGACGCCCCGTCGCTTGCCGATGCTGTCGCGGCCGTTCCGGGAGCTTCCACCTGCCTTTTTATGAGCCATGTCCTCTCACCTCCTCGGATCAGGCCGTCTCGATGGCCTCGACCTTGACGCCGGTGTAGTACTGCCGGTGTCCCTGTTTGCGGCGGTACCCCTTGCGGCGCTTCATCTTGAACACGATGATCTTCTTGTCGCGGCCCTGCTCCACGATGGTGCCGCGCACCCGGGCCCCCTCCACCACGGGCTTGCCGATCTTGAGCTCGCTGCCGTCGTTGAGGAGCAGCACGTCCTCGAACACCACCTGCTCCCCCACGTCCCCCGGGAGCTTTTCCACCTTGAGGAAGTCCCCCTGCCCCACGAGGTACTGCTTTCCACCGGTACGGATCACTGCGTACATGGCTTTCCATTCCTCCGACCAACGGCCCCGTAGGGCCCACCGTTTCGAGCGAAAAGCGGACTATAGTGAACTCCCATGAGGGCTGTCAACCCTAAGCTCGTGCGATACGGCTAGAAGACGGCCGCTAGGGCGCTAGGAGGCTGGGATGCTAGGGCTCCAAAATCCTTTGGGATTCCAGCGCCAGCAGCCGTCCCAGCCCTTGGGACCGGCTTCCAAGCCGCGACCCGTGTTCCTGCGGGCCGTACGGCCCGGCCCCGGCATCGCCCCCCTCTGGCCCCGCAGGAGTGACCGAACCCTGCACCCCGAACCCCGCCTGCCGGCGGGTGGGCGCTCCGGGACTTTTCCCTCTTTGGGAAACGGATTACCCTATTTCCGCCCTCGGACAACGGTGAGCCAGGCACAAAACCTGCAGGACCTTCTTCACATGCGAACGGGCGAAGGCAACGGGTCGTCGGCCATGTTGCGGAGATATCGGTTGAAACGAAATCCCCTCCACCCGATCCTGCGGTTCCTCACCGAGCGGATTGCCGACTGGCGCCGCCAGGGGGAGAAGTACCTGGACCACTGGCACCGGCACCGGCGCTCGGCGTAGCAAGGCGAAGGGCCCTCTCCACGTCCTCTGGGCGGTTCAGGTTCAGGAACGAGCGCAACTCCGGGTCGGCCCGGCGCAGGATCTCCTCCCCCACCTCCACCGTGCGTAAACGAGGAAACGCCCGGAGGATGCTCAGATCCCCGCGCCGGATCTGCTCCTCCAAGACCCCCAAGCCGTCCTCCCGGTATAGGGCCACCAGGGGCTCGTACCCGGCCTCGACCCGGGGCACCACCACCTGCGCCTCGTCCCGCAGATCCCAGAGGAGCGAGAGGAGCTCCGGCCGGACGAGTGGAAGATCGCACGCGAGGCAAAGCACCCAGGTCCCCGGCCCCAGCTTCTCCCGGGCCCAGCCCAGCGCCGTGGCGACGCCCCCCAGGGCGCTCGCCCCCGGGAACCGATCGGGCACGGTGGGCACGCCCTCATCGGCCAGGTACCCCGCTCCGCCCACCACGATCACCTTCTGGGCCACCGCCGTCGCCACCCGCCGGACCCGTTCGATCAACGGGACTCCCAGGAACTCCAATCGGGCCTTGTCCCGGCCCATGCGGCGGGATTTCCCCCCGGCCAGGATCGCGGCGAGGGGAATCGCTGGGGTCATTCGCCCGGCTCCCCCGGTTTGAGCCCCACCCCCAGGGTTTCCGTCACAAAGTTTCGCACCCGGGCCGCCCCCACCATCATGGCCATGGCCAGCACCTGCCGGATCTCCGCCTCGGTCGCCCCTTGCTTCTTCGCACCCGCGAAGTGCATCTGGGTTCAGTGGGCGCATCCGCCGGCCGCCGC
This sequence comes from uncultured Thermodesulfobacteriota bacterium, assembly GCA_964624725.1. Classification (GTDB taxonomy): domain Bacteria; phylum Desulfobacterota; class Deferrisomatia; order Deferrisomatales; family Deferrisomataceae; genus Deferrisoma. The sequence goes on along the minus strand of CAZUYO010000242.1, from coordinate 784 downwards.
GGCGGCCAGGGCGCACAACTCCCGGGTCTTGGGGTCGAGCACGTCCTCGAACTGGAACTTCAGAATCTCGTGCGCTGCCATGGGACGCCTCCGTGGATAGTGGGGAACGGGGAAGGGTTCGGCGTTTTCTGGTCCCCCGGGTTCCGGTGGCGGTCCTCGGGCGACGGTCCGGGCACACCGAGAGCCTCCCGGGCCCGTGACCCACCTTGTCCAGAGCGAGCCCTTCCCCGGGACCACACGGAACCGTTCCCTCCGTGTTCCGCGTGTCCTCCGTGGTTCCTCCCGCCGCCGGGATCAGTCCTCCTCGACGACCTCGTCCGGGAGCTCGTTCACGTCGTCGGGGCGCCAGGGGAAGTGCCGGGCCAGCACCTTGCCCACCTCCCGCACGGCGTAGACGAGGCCCTCGCCGAACGCGCCCCGGGCGAACCGCTCGGCCATGCCGTCGCGGATCCGCTCCCACCCTTCCTGCCCGATGATCCGGTGGATGCCCTCGTCTCCGTAAATCGCGAACTTCCGGTCGGCCGTGGCGAGGTAGATGAGGACCCCGTTCCGCTCCCGGGTTTCCTGCATCCCCAGCCGGGCGAACGCCCTCCGGGCCGCCTCGAGGGGATCGCCCTTGGCGCTCCGGGAGATCACCACCCGGATCTCCCCGCTGGTGGTCCCCTCGGCCGCGGCGATGGCGTCCTCCACCGCCGCGCGCTCCTCCGGGGTCAGAAACGCCGTCGGCCTTTTCTTCCGCTCGGCCATGGCTCACCACCCTCCGCTCGCGCCGCCGCCCCCGAAG
>CAZUYO010000241.1:0-4672 GCA_964624725.1 uncultured Thermodesulfobacteriota bacterium | reverse complement strand
GTGCGCGAGGTGGCCGCCCGGCTGCCCGAGGAGGAGCCGGAACCCGACGACCTCGAACCGGAAGACGACGAGGCAGCCGACGAGCCGGATGTCGAAGACCCGGGGGCGGAGGATGGCGCCGAAGACTCCCAGTACCAGGAGTGAGGCTGCGAGAAGCCCCGACAGCGGGAGGGTGAGGGCAACCTCGACCGGCGGGCCACGCGGCGAAGTGGTGATCTACGAGGACCGCGATCACGGCGTCCGCGTGGACGTGCGGCTGGAAGAGGACACGCTTTGGCTCAACTTGAACCAGATCGCCGAACTCTTTGGGCGGGACAAATCCGTGATTTCCAGGCACTTGCGCAACGTGTTCCGGGAAGGCGAACTGGACCGGGCGTCAACTGTTGCAAAATTTGCAACAGTTCAGCAGGAAGGGGGGCGGACCGTCACCCGGCAGATCGAATACTTCAACCTCGACGCCATCCTCTCCGTGGGCTACCGGGTCAACTCCAAGAGGGGCACCCACTTCCGCATCTGGGCAACCCAGGTGTTGCGGGACCATTTGCTCCGGGGGCGCACGGCAAGCACGGCTTGTTTGGATCGGTTGCACCACACCATCGGGATGTCCCTGCTGTGGAAGAACCGTTCGAGCATGGGGGAGCGGACATGACGCCGACGACGGACACGACCGAACGGGGATTGGAACGGCTGATCTGCGAGGCGCTCACGGGGTCGCCGTGCGATCCCGGCACGGTGCCGGAGGCCGGGGCGATCGGGGAACGGCCCCAGGGGTTGGGGCTCGGGTGGATCGGCGGCCGGCCCGAGGACTACGACCGGGACTACTGCGTGGACCTGGCGCAACTGCGGGAGTTCCTTTACGCCACCCAGCCCGAGGTGGCCGAGGAGCTCGACCTTACGACGAACAGCCCCACCCGCCGGAAGTTCCTGGCCCGGCTCCAGGGCGAGGTGGCGAAGCGCGGGGTGGTGGACGTGCTCCGAAACGGCATCCGGCACGGGCCGCACCACATCGAACTGTTCTACGGCACGCCGTCGCCCGGGAACGAGAGGGCCCGGGCCCTGTACCTCGAGAACCGGTTCAGCGTGACCCGGCAACTGCGCTACAGCCGCGACGAGACCCAGCGGGCCCTCGACCTGGTGCTCTTCGTGAACGGGCTTCCGGTGTTCACGTTCGAGCTCAAGAACCGGCTCACCAAGCAGACCGTGCTCGACGCCATCGAGCAGTACAAGCGCGACCGCAACCCCCGGGAGCCGCTGTTCCAGCTCGGCCGGTGCGTGGCCCATTTCGCGGTGGACGACAGCGAGGTGTGGTTCTGCACCGAACTCAAGGGGAAGGCGTCGTGGTTCCTGCCCTTCAACAAGGGCTGGAACGACGGGGCCGGGAACCCGCCGAACCCGAACGGGCTCAAGACCGAGTACCTGTGGAAGGAGGTGCTCACCCCCGAGAGCCTGACCGACATCCTCGAAAACTACGCCCAGGTCGTGGAGACCAAGGATCCGGACACGGGGAAACGGACCCGGCGCCAGATCTTCCCCCGCTACCACCAGCTCGACGTGGTGCGAAAGCTCCTGGCCGACGCGGCCGCCCACGGCGCGGGCCGGCGCTACCTGGTGCAGCACTCGGCCGGGAGCGGCAAATCGAACTCCATCGCCTGGCTCGTGCACCAGCTCGTGGGGCTCCAGCGGGACGGGGCGCCGGTGTTCGACTCGATCGTGGTGGTGACCGACCGGCGGATCCTCGACCGCCAGATCTGCGACACGATCCGGCAGTTCGCCCAGGTGGGGGCCACGGTGGGCCACGCCGACCGGTCGGGGGACCTGCGGCGGTTTCTGGAGAGCGGCAAGAAGATCGTGATCACCACGCTCCAGAAGTTCCCGTTCATCCTGGACGAGATCGGCACGGAGCACGCGGGCCGGCGGTTCGCCATCGTGATCGACGAGGCCCACTCGAGCCAGGGCGGCCGCACCGCGGCCAAGATGCACCAGGCCCTGGCCGGCGCGGTCGGGGACGATGAGGAGGACTTCGAGGACCGGCTGAACCGGATCATGGAGGCCCGGCGGCTTTTGCCGAACGCGAGCTATTTCGCCTTCACCGCCACCCCCAAGAACAAGACCCTCGAGATCTTCGGCGAGCCCGTGCCCCAGCCCGACGGCACGGTGAAGCACCGGCCGTTCCACGCCTACACCATGAAGCAGGCGATCCAGGAGGGGTTCATCCTGGACGTGCTGGCCCACTACACCCCGGTCCGGAGCTACTACCGGCTCGTCAAAACCGTGGAGGACGACCCCGAGTTCGACGTGCGCCGGGCCCGCAAGAAGCTCAAGCGGTTCGTGGAGGGCCACGACCACGCCATCCGGCTCAAGGCCGAGATCATGGTGGACCACTTCCACGAGCAGGTGATCGCCAAGGGAAAGGTGGGGGGCGAGGCCCGGGCCATGGTGATCACGGGCGGCATCGAGCGGGCCATCCAGTACTACCACGCCATCGAGGCCTACCTGCGGGAGCGCAAGAGCCCCTACCGGGCGATCGTGGCGTTCTCGGGGGAGTACGACTACGGCGGGCAAAAGGTGACCGAGGCGAGCCTGAACGGGTTTCCGTCGAGCCTGATCCCCGAGAAGATCCGGCAGGACCCGTACCGGTTCCTGGTGGTGGCCGACAAGTTCCAGACCGGGTACGACGAGCCGCTCCTCCACACCATGTACGTGGACAAGGTGCTCTCGGGGGTGAAGGCGGTGCAGACCCTTTCGCGGCTCAACCGGGCCCACCCCAAGAAGCACGACACCTTCGTCCTCGATTTCGTCAACGACCCCGAGGTGATCCGCCAGGCCTTCGAGCCCTACTACCGCCGGACGATCCTGGCCGACGAGACCGACCCCAACAAGCTCCACGACCTCCAGGCCGACCTCGACCGGGCCCAGGTGTACGGGCCCGAGCAGGTGGAGGAGTTCGTGCGGCTCTACCTGGAGGGGGCCCCGCGGGAACGGCTCGACCCCATCCTCGACGGGGCCGTGGCCGCGTACCTGACCGAACTCGACGAGGACGGCCAGGTGGAGTTCAAGGGCAAGGCCAAGGCGTTCCTGCGGACCTACAACTTCCTCTCGGCCATCCTGCCCTACACCCACGCCCCCTGGGAGAAGCTCTCGATCTTCCTCGAGTTCCTGGTGCCCAAGCTCCCGGCCCCGCCCGACGAGGACCTGGCCCGGGGCGTGCTCGACGCCATCGACATGGAGAGCTACCGGGTGGAGAAGCAGGCGGCCATGAAGATCGCCCTGGCCGACCAGGACGCCGAGATCGACCCGGTGCCGACCTCGGCCGGGGGGCACAAGCCGGAGCCCGAGATGGACCGGCTGTCGAACATCGTGCGGGAGTTCAACGAGCGGTTCGGGAACATCCCGTGGACCGACGCCGACCGGGTCCGGCGGCTCATCACCGAGGAGATCCCGGCCCGGGTGGCGGCCGACCCGGCCTACCAGAACGCCCGGAAGCACTCCGACCGGCAAAACGCCCGGGTCGAGCACGACAAGGCCCTGGTGCGGGTGATGACCGCGATCCTCCAGGACGACACCGAGCTGTTCCGCCGGTTCATGGACGACGAGGGGTTCAAGCGCTGGCTCGCCGACACCGTGTTCGGGCTGACCTACGAGGAGGCGGCCTGAAGGAGGGCCCGGCTCATCCCCCGCCCAGGAGGAGCGGCACGAGCACCGGCACGAGGGCGCTCAGGAGGAAGCCGTTCACGAACCCCACCAGGGCCGCGGCGTCGCCGGCGTAGCGCTCGATCAGGGGGAGCGTGGTGTCCATGGTGGTGGCCCCGCCCGGGGCCACGGCCACGTAGGGCCCCAGGCGCTTGGCCACCACCGGGATGAGCCCGATGGCCAGGAGTTCCCGGAACACGTTGGCCAGAAACGCCACCGACCCGAGGTCCGGGTGGCCCGCGTCGGTGAGGATGACGGCCGAGAGGCTGTACCACCCGAACCCGGCGGCCACGGCCAGGCTTTCGCGCAGGCCCAGGCCCGTGACCCAGGCGGCGCACCACCCGCCGGCGAGCGTCCCGAGCACGGTGCCCGCCGGCACGAGCAGCGCGTAGCGGTCGGCCGTGAAGAGCCGCCGGAGGGCGGCCCGGTCGCGGCCGATGTCGTACCCGATCCAGACCAGCAGGAGGTAGAGGGCCCACCGGGTGATCTCGCCGCTTGCGGCCACGAGCCCCGGCGGCAGGAGCCCCGCCTGGGCGAGCACCGCCCCGGCCACCACGCTCGCGACCAGCGCCGCGGTCACGGCCGCCTCCGGAAGAGCCGGTCCAGGCCCCACACCGCGGCCACGCTCCCCCCCACGGCCAGGAGGGCCACGGCGCCCCCGTCCCACCCGAACCGGGCGATCTTGGCCGGAAGGTCCGGGTCCCGGCCGATCCCCACGCCCATGAAGAACAAGAGCCCCAGGATCGTGGCCGGCAGAAACCGCTGCTGCATCCGACGAAGAAGCGGCCGGGCCCCCAGGGTGATCCCCAGGGCGATCCCGGCCGCGAGACAGGCCAAGTACGCGAGCATGTTCGGGTCCTTTCGGACGGCTGGAAGGCTAGGAGGCTAGGAGGCTGGGAGGCCGAACGCGTCCCCCCTCAGTCCCGCCGACCACCACGGCCGCAACTCCCCTCCCCCGCCGCCCCCGGAGCCCGTCTCCAGC
>CAZUYO010000240.1:0-4678 GCA_964624725.1 uncultured Thermodesulfobacteriota bacterium | reverse complement strand
CTAGCATCCTAGCCTTCCAGCCTCCTAGCGGGAAGGTACTCGGAAGGACCACCATGAAAAATCGCGCTACTGGACCGGGGTGGATGTGGGCCGTGGGGATCGCGCTCGGGGGCCTCCTGTTCGCGGGGGTGCTCTGGGCCCGGCCCCCCGAGGTGCCCCCGGAGGAACGAGACGAGCTCTACCAGCGGCTCCGGGTGCTGGCCGAGGCCATGGACGTGGTGCAGCGAAACTACGTGGAGCCGGTGAAGCCCGAAGAACTGGTGTACGGGGCCGTGGAGGGCATCGTGGCCCGGCTCGACCCCCACTCCTCGTTCATGACCCCCGACATGTTCCAGGAGATGCAGGTGGAAACCGAGGGGGCGTTCGGGGGCCTCGGGATCGAGATCACGGTGAAGGACGGCCGTCTCACGGTGGTGAGCCCCATCGAGGACACGCCGGCCGCGGCCGCCGGCATCCAGGCGGGCGACGTGATCGTGATGATCGAGGGGGAGCCCACCGAGGGCATGGACCTCATGGAGGCGGTGCGCCGGATGCGCGGCCCCAAGGGCACCCGCATCACGATCCACATCCTGCGGGAGGGGTGGGACAAACCCCGGGCGTTCACCCTGACCCGGGACATCATTCGCATCAAGAGCGTCAAGGCCCGGCGGGTGGACGGGGTGGGGGTGGTGCGGATCACCCAGTTTCAGCAGGCGACCCACCGGGAGGTGGCGGAGGCCCTCGAGGGGTTCCGGGACGATCCGAGCCTCTACGGGCTGATTCTGGACCTGCGCAACAACCCCGGCGGCCTCCTGGACCAGGCCGTGAAGGTCGCCGACCTGTTCCTGACGGAGGGAACGGTCGTTTCGACGAAGGGCCGCGACCCCGAGCAGGAGGTGGTCTACACGGCCCGGGACGACGGCACCGAGCCCCAACTCCCCCTCGTGGTCCTGGTGAACGGGGGCACGGCCTCGGCCTCCGAGATCGTGGCCGGTGCGCTCCAGGATCACAGGCGGGGGCTGATCCTGGGGGAGCGCACCTTCGGGAAGGGAAGCGTGCAGACCATCCTTCCGCTCTCGGACGGTTCGGGTCTTCGGATCACGACCGCGCTGTACTACACCCCCTCCGGCCGCACCATCCAGGCCCGGGGCATCGAGCCCGACGTGAAGGTGGCGGCCGGGCCGGGCGACCCGGAGGAGACGCCGGAGGACCGCGTTCACGGCCGGATGCGCGAGGAGGACCTGAAGGGCCACTTCGAGCCGAGCGAGGGGGAGGGCGAAGAACCCCCGAAGCCCGAGGCCGAAGAGCCCGGGCAGGGCGAGGACGAAACCGAGTTGAGCCAAGACCGCCAGTTGCAGCGGGCCGTGCAGATCCTCCAGGCCCTGAGGGTGTTCGGGGGCATGGGCCAGGCCTCCACGGCCCCGGCGGACGCCGGCCGTGGCCCGTAACCGGAAGCGGCGGGCCGGAAGGACAGGCCGGCGCGGCCTCGGATGGATCGCGGCCTGGCTCGCCTGCTTGGCCCTGGTGGGGGGCGCCTACCTCCTGGGCCGCCGGCACCGGGCGAAGCCCGCGCCGGCGGGGGTGGAGGCGCCGGCCCCGGGGCTCCGGCGCCTTCTGGGGCCCGTCGACGGGACCCCCGCCGAACTCCGGGTGGCCGACGCGGCCCAGGCCGAGGCGCTCCTGGCCGAGGTCCGCGAGGCGGCCCGCGCGGACGGGGTGGCCCTGGGCCCCGTGCGCCGGGAGCCGGACCGGATCCGGTTCGACCTGGAGCTCCCGTCGGGCCGTCTGCCGGTCACGATCCGCTGGCGGCGGCCGCCCGAGGCCGGGCCGCGGCTTGCCGTGGTGATCGACGACCTGGGGGGGAGCGTGGACCGTGCCCGGGCGTTTCTCGATCTCCCGATCCCCGTGACACCGGCGATCCTCCCCTACCTGGAACACAGCGCCGACGTGGCGCGGTTGGCCCGGGAGCGCGGGCGGGTGGCCCTGCTCCATCTTCCCATGGAACCCCAGGGCTATCCGGAACGGGCCGACCCCGGGCCCCATGCCCTCTTGGTGGGGCTTTCCGAGGCCGAGGTGCGCGCCCGCGTCCGCAGAGCCCTGGCCGACGTGCCGGGCGTCTCCGGGGTCAACAACCACATGGGCAGCCGGTTCACGCAACACGCGCAAGAGATGGCCTGGGTGGCCGACGAGCTCCGGCGGTCCGGGCTCTTTTTCCTGGACAGCGTGACCACGGCGCGAACCGTGGCCTACGACGAGGCGGTGCGGGCCGGGGTTCCGGCCCTCCGGAGGGATGTGTTCCTGGACAACGAGCGGACCCCCGAAGCGGTGGGCCGGCAGATCGAACGGGCCCTGGAACGGGCCCTTCGCACGGGCCAGGCCGTGGCCATCGGCCATCCCCACCGGGTGACCCTGGAGACCCTGCGCGACTGGGCCCCCCGGATCCGGGAGGCGGGCGTGCGGGTGGTGCCCCTGGACGAGCTCCTGGCCGCTCAGCCGGGGGGATGATCAGGCTTCCCCTTCGAGCTCCTTCTCCCCGAACACCTCGGCCTCGAACACGTACACCTCGGCGCCGTGCCGCCACGCCCCCGGGGGAAGGCCGGCCTTGAGGCAGGTGTGATCCAGAAACGTCTCCCGGTCCCACCCCTGCTCCACGGCCACCTGGGGCAGGAGCACCCCCCGGTGGAGCCCGTGCACGATGTAGACGCCGTGGCGGCCCACCTCCACCTCCTCGGGCCGGGCCCGGCGCATGGGGGAGAGCACGCTGATCTCGAGGTCGATCCGGCCGAACTCCTCGGGCCGGAGGGGCGGGAAGCGAGGGTCCTCGAAGGCCGCGGCCCGGGCCATCTCGGCCACGTTCCGGTAGAGCGGCCGGTCGGCCTGGAACGTGCCGATGCACCCCCGGAGCGCCCCGGCCTCGTGGAGGGTGACGAACGCCCCGGCCGGCCGGGCGAGCTCGGGGCGGGTGGGGGGGTCGGGGACGTACCTTCGGCCCCGGAGCCCCTGCCGGACGGATTCACGCGCGATGGCAAGGAGTTCACGACGGGCTTCGGGGGAAAGGGGCATGGGATGCCTCCTTACGTGTGCCGGGAAGGGGAGCCGACGGACGCGGGCGCCGGTGCCGCACCCCGATTCACTCTTGGGCGCGGATCGCGGCTTGTCAAGGCGCGTTGACCCCCCTGCGGGGCCTTCCTATAATCCGGGCCCCATCCGCGCCGCGGAGGAACCCATCCCTGAAGGAGGGCGTTTGATGCTTTCGATCCGCACCATCCGCGAACAGGCCGACCGCGTCCGGCGGGCCCTCGAGGCCCGGGGCGCCGACGTGGACCTCGACCGGATCCTGGCCCTGGACGCCCGGCGCCGGGAGGTTCTCCAGGAGCTGGAGGCCCTTCGGAGCCGGCGCAACGCGGCCTCGAAGGAGGTCGGCCGGATCAAGCGGGAGGGCGGCGACGCCACGGGTCTCATGGAGGAGGTGCGGCAGGTCGGGGAGCGGATCAAGGCGCTCGAGGCCGAGTTGCGGGAGGTGGAGCCCGAGCTCGACGGGCTTCTCCTTCGGGTGCCCAACATCCCCCACGACTCGGTGCCGGTGGGCCGGAGCGAGGAGGACAACCCGGTGGTGCGCACCTGGGGCGAGCCGCCGGCGTTCGGCTTCGAGCCGCTGCCCCACTGGGAGATCGGGGAGCGGCTGGGGATCCTCGACTTCGAGCGGGCGGCCAAGATCACCGGCGCCCGGTTCGTGGTGCTGCGGGGGCTCGGCTCCCGGCTCGAGCGGGCGCTCATCCAGTTCATGCTCGATCTGCACACGGGCGAGCACGGCTACACCGAGGTCTGGCCCCCGTTCATGGTGAACTCCAAGGCCATGACCGGCACCGGCCAGCTCCCGAAGTTCCAGGAGGACCTCTTCCACCTGACGGACACCGACTACTACCTCGTGCCCACGGCCGAGGTGCCGGTCACGAACCTCCACGCCGACGAGATCCTCGACGAGGAGGCCCTGCCGATCCGGTACACGGCCTACACCCCCTGTTTCCGGGCCGAGGCGGGCGCCTACGGCAAGGACACCCGGGGCATGATCCGCCAGCACCAGTTCGACAAGGTGGAGCTCGTGAAGTTCGCCCACCCGGACCGGTCGTACGAGGAGCTGGAAACCCTGACCCGGAACGCCGAGGAGGTGCTCCGGCGGCTGGGGCTCCCGTACCGGGTGGTGACCCTGTGCACCGGGGACCTGGGGTTCTCGGCCGCCAAGACCTACGACCTCGAGGTGTGGCTCCCGGGCCAGGGCCGGTACCGGGAGATCAGCTCCTGCTCCAACTTCGAGGACTTCCAGGCCCGTCGGGCCAACATCCGGTTCCGGCCCAAGGGCGGCAAGGGCACCGAGCTCGTACACACCCTGAACGGCTCGGGTCTCGCCGTGGGCCGGACCCTGGTGGCGATCCTCGAGAACTACCAGCGCGAAGACGGCAGCGTCGTCGTGCCGGAGGCCCTGCGGCCCTACATGGGGGGCGTGGAGGTGATCGCGTAGAAGCCAGAAAGCGGAGGGGTGGCCGAGCGGTTTAAGGCACCGGTCTTGAAAACCGGCGGGGCGCAAGCCCCCGTGGGTTCGAATCCCACCCCCTCCGCCAGTTCAGAGATCGGGCGGAAGCATTACGGTGAGACACGACGGCCGACCTTGCGGGGTCGGCTGAGTTGTGTCGGGGAGGGG
>CAZUYO010000239.1:0-4680 GCA_964624725.1 uncultured Thermodesulfobacteriota bacterium | reverse complement strand
GGCTTCGTTTCCCGGGATTTCATGGTTTGTTAGAATAACGGCTTCGCGGCGGGGACGCTAGGACGCTAGGACGCTGGGAGGCTGGGACGCTGGGAGGTGCCTCTACGCCCGGGCGAACAGAGGTGCGCGGCTGGCCCGTCATCCGTCCCAACGTCCTAACGTCCGCACGTCCCACCGTCTTAGCGTCCCAACGTCCCCGCGTCCCAACGCTTCAGGAGCCGACCGGTTGCCCCTTCGCATCGTTTCCGTTTTTTGCAAACGAAACTCGCCCGAGGCCGAGCGGGCCGCCGAGCAGTTGCGCCGGTGGGCCCGGGACCGGGGCATCCGGGTGCTCGACGACGGCCAGTTCGGGGAAACGGCCGCGCCGGCCGACATGGTGATCGTGCTCGGGGGGGACGGCACGCTCTTGGCGGCGGTGCGGGCCCTCGCGGGCCGGGAGATCCCGGTGCTCGGGGTGAACATCGGGTTCCTGGGGTTCCTGACCGAGATCCCCCTGGCCGAGCTGTTCCCGACCCTGGAGCGGATCCGGCAGTCGGGCTGGGACGTGGATCCGCGCACCATGTTGGAGGGGGAGGTCGTCCGCGCCGGCCGCCGGCTCCAGGGGTTTCGGGTCCTGAACGACGCGGTGTTCAACAAGGGTGCCCTGGCCCGGATCAGCGATCTCGAGGTCCGGGTCGACGGCGCCTATCTCACGAACTACCGGGGCGACGGGCTGATCGTGGCCACCCCGACGGGCTCCACGGCCTACAGCCTCTCCGCCGGAGGGCCCATCGTCCAGCCGCGGGTGCCGAGCCTCGTGGTGACCCCGATCTGCCCCCACACCCTGACCCAGCGGCCGATCCTCCTGCCCGACGCCTGCACGATCGAGGTGCGCCTCGCCTCCAAGAACGGCGAGGTGTTCCTGACCCTCGACGGCCAGGAGGGGTTGGAGCTCGAGGAGGGCGACCGGGTGCGGGTCTGGCGCTCGGAGAACCGGGTGCTTCTCGTTCGCTCGGCCCAGCGGGACTACTTCGAGGTGGTGCGGACCAAGCTCATGTGGGGGGGAGGCGGACGGCAGGAGGATCCGTCGTGATCGAGTTGCTCCGCGTGCGCGACTTCGCCATCGTGGACCGGCTCGACCTCGAGCTGGGGCCCGGGTTCACCGTGCTCACGGGCGAAACCGGCGCGGGGAAATCCATCCTGCTCCAGGCCCTGGGGCTTCTCCTGGGCGACCGGGCGAGCCGGGACTGGGTCCGGGCCGGCGCCTCGGAGGCCCGGGTGGAGGGGGCGTTTGTGCCGCCGGCGCCGGCGGCCGGCGCGGTGGCGGCGGTGCTCGAGGAAGCGGGCATTCCCTGGGACCCCGCCGAGCCCCTGGTGGTGACCCGGGTGGTGGCGGCCGACGGCCGGAGCCGGGCCCACGTGAACGGCGCCCTGGTGCCCTTGCACGTGCTTGCCCGGGTGGGGACGCATCTCGTCGAGGTTTCGAGCCAACACCAGCACCAGTCGCTCCTTCGGGAGGAGGAGCACCTGTCACTTCTCGACGCGGGGCTCGACGAGGAGGGGCGCCGGGCCTTCGAGGGGTGGCAGGCGGCGTTTGCCGCGTGGCAAGAGGCCCGGGCCGAGGTGGACCGGTTGGAGCGGTTGGACCGCGAGGGCCGGGACCGCGCCGAGTTCCTGCGGTTCCAGATCGGGGAGATCCGGGCCGCGGGGCTCGAGCCGGGGGAAGACGAGCGGCTCCGGGCGGAGCGGGACCTTCTGGCCCACGCCACGAAACTCCGGGAGGCCTACGAGGCGGCCGAGGCGGAGCTCTACACGGCGGATACGGCGGCTTTGCCGCGGCTCGGCCGGGCCCAGCGGGCGCTGGAGGCGGCCACGCGCTGGGATCCGGAAGCGGCGGCGGCCCTCGATCTGGTGACCGAGGCCATGGCGCTCGTGGACGAGGCGGCGGCCGCGGTGCGCCGCCGGTTGGGGGAGGTGGAGGCCGACCCGGCCCGCCTCGAGGCGGTGGAGACCCGCCTCGAGGCGATCCGCCGGCTCGAGCGAAAGCACGGGGCGGGCGTGGAGACCATCCTACAGAAGCTCGAGCGGCTCGAGGCGGAACTTGCGGAGATCGAGAACGTGGAGTGGGGCCTCGAGCGGGCCCGGACCCGGCTCCAGGAGGCCGAACAGGGCCTCGCCGGGGCGGCCGGGGAGCTCCGGGCGGCCCGGGAGCGGGCGGCCCGGGGGCTGGAACGGCGGGTGGCCGAGGAGCTCGCCGCCCTGGCGATGGGGAAGGCCCGGTTCGAGGTGGAGTTCGGGCCCGCCGACCCGGGCCCCCGGGGGGCGGACCGGGTCCGGTTCCTGCTGGCCGCCAACCCCGGCGAGCCGGCCCGACCCCTGGCCCGGGTGGCCTCGGGCGGGGAACTCTCGCGGCTTCTCCTCGCCCTCAAGAACGCGCTTCGGGCGCCCGGGGTGGGGGCCCTGGTGTTCGACGAGGTCGACGCCGGCATCGGCGGGGCCACGGCCGACGCCGTGGCCGAGCGCCTGGCGCGGCTCGCCGAGGCCTGCCAGGTCCTGTGCATCACCCATCTGCCCCAGATCGCGGCCCGGGCCGCCCGGCACCTGCGGGTGGAGAAGGCCGAGGCCGACGGCCGCACGGTGACCCGGGTCACGGCCCTGGGGGGCGACGAGCGGCTTCGGGAGATCGCCCGGATGCTGGGGGGCCGACACGTCACCGAAACCTCCCTGCGCCACGCGCGGGAACTCGTGGAAAGGTTTGCGCCGTGAACCTCGAGATCGCACCGGCCCGCCTCCGGGACGTGGAGGCCATGAAGGTCATCCTCGACGACTACGCCCGGGAGGGGGTGGTGCTGGCCCGCTCCCGGCTCGATCTGTACGAGAACATCCGCGATTTCGTGGTGGCGTGGCGCGACGGCGAGATCGTGGGGCTCTCGGCGCTCCACATCTGCTGGATCGACCTCGGGGAGGTCCGGTCGCTTGCGGTGCGCCGGGATCTCCAGGGGCAGGGGATCGGCCGGGCCCTGGTCGACGCCTGCCTCGCGGAGGCGCGGCGGCTGGGCCTGCGGCGGGTGTTCGCCCTGACCTACCGGCCGGGGTTTTTCGCGAAACTCGGGTTCGGCGAGGTGGAGAAATCCCAGCTCCCCCACAAGGTCTGGCAGGACTGCCTGAACTGCGTGAACTTCCCCGATTGCGACGAGGTGGCGGTGATGCGCGAGGTGGACCCGTGATCCCCCCGGGGTTTTGGGAGCGGGTGCACCGGGCCGCCGCCGGGCCCTGGCAGGCCGGGGTGTGGTGGGAGGAGGGGCTGCGGGTCGAGGGGACGGGCGAAAGCCGGGTGGCCGAGCGGTGGGCCGAGGGCTATGTGACGCTCCGGGTGGACCTCGGCGGCGGCCGGGTGGGGTTTGCGGCGGTGCCCCTGGGCCCCGGGGCCCGGTGGACCCCGGAGGAGCTCGCCGAGGCGGCCCGTCAGGCCGCCCGGGCCCAGGACCCGGTGCCGGGCGCCGGGCTCGAGGGCCCGGTGGGCCCGGCGCCTCCGGACGACCTCGGCATCCGCGACCCCGCGGTGGCCGGGCTCTCCCCGGGCGATCTCGCCGAAGCCGTGGGGCGGATCGAGGCCGCCGCCCGGGCGGCCCACCCCCGGGTGGCCTCGGTGCGAAAGCCGGCGGTCGAGGTGGCCCGGGTGCGGCGGGAGATCCGCACCGGCGCCGGCGAGGCCGTGGCCTGGGAGGAGACGGCGGTTTCGGCCTCGGCCGAGGCCGCCGCGGAGGCGGGCGACGAGGCCCGGAGCGGGTGGGCCTCCGCCGACGCGAGGCGCTGGGCCGACCTCGACCCGGAGGCGGTGGGCCGGGAGGCCGGCCTGCGGGCGGCGGAGCTCCTGGGCGGCCGGCCCTGCCCCACCGGGCGGTTTCCCCTGGTGCTGGACGCCCGGGCCGCGACCGACCTCCTGGACGTCCTCGCTCCCTCGTTCCTCGGCGAGAACGTGGAGAAGGGGTTCTCGGTGTTTCGCGAACTTGGGGAGGCCGTGGCCCCGGCCGAGGTCACCCTCGCGGACGAGGGGCTCCGGCCCGGGGGGCTCCACACCCAGCCGGTGGACGACGAGGGGGAACCCCGGCGCACCACGGTGGTGGTGGACCGGGGCCGCCTGGCCGCGTTTCTCCACGACCGGGCGAGCGGCCGGCGGGCCGGGGTCGGGTCCACGGGAAACGCCGTGGGCGGCCCCGGGGGGCCGCCGGGGCCCGAGGTCACGAATCTGGTGTGGAGGCCGGGGACGGGGGGGGATCTGGCCGCCCTCCTCGGTCGAGCCGGCCGGGGGCTCCTGGTGCGGGAGCTCCTGGGGCTCCACACGGCCGACCCGGTGACCGGGGAGTTCTCGGTGGGGTGCGCCGGGATCTGGTTCGAAGGGGGCGAGCCGGCCTACCCCGTGACGGGGGCGGCCCTGTCGGGCACGCTCCCCGAACTCCTGCGGCGGGTTGCGGCCGTCGGCTCGGTCCCCGAGGTCCACGGCCACCTGGTGGCCCCGGCCGTGCTGGTGGAGGGGATGGATCTGGCAGGGTGATCGGTGACGGGAGATCGGTGACGGGTGATCGGTGACGGGTGACGGGTGACGGGGGCGATGCGGGGGAGCTTCCCAGCGCCCCTTTGGGGCGCCACTGTGCATGACAGTAACGCCCGAGTCAGGGCTCAGGGGTAGGAGCGGGGTCC
>CAZUYO010000238.1:0-4692 GCA_964624725.1 uncultured Thermodesulfobacteriota bacterium | reverse complement strand
CCCTCCAACGTCCGCGAACGCTAGCCCCCCGGGGGCCGGTTCCGGTACAGTGACAAGGCGTCCCGTTTCACCAAGCCCAAGGAGGAAATCCCATGCCCGAGGAGCGTCGCCGCCACGAACGGATTCCCAAGCGGGCCACCATCACGTGCCAGGAGATCACCTATCCCCTGGGGCAGGCCCCCGAGGTCGAGGCCGAGATGCTCGACGTGAGCGAAGGCGGGGTGCGCCTGGTCCTCGGCCGGCCCCTCGACCCGGAGCGGCCCGTGCAGGTGGCCCTGCGGCTGGTGGGCTGGAGCAAGCACTCCTCGGAGTTCCTCAAGCACGACCAGGACTCGGTCACCCGGCCGCTTACGGCCATCGGCCGGGTGGCCCGGCACCGCCCCTTGGACGGGGGGCGTCACGAGGTGGGCATCGAGTTCGTGGACATCTGGGACGATCACTGGCAGGCCATGCGCCGGTACCTCGAGCGGGAGAAGGAACGGTTGGCCCGCGTTGACCCGCCCGCCGGGGCTGGCCTAGAGTAGCCGACAAAACACCGGTTCGGCGCCGCTCGACGCCGGGAGGCCAGGCGATCCATGCACATCCGCGAAGAGCTCGACATCCTGATTCGGTCCCGCCAACCCGTGATCTCGGTGGTCACGGGGGAGGAGGAGCGGGCCCGCGACCTCCTGAAGGAGGTGGCCCAGGGGCTGAACGGCCGGGACCTCTTTTTCTGGAACACCGTGATGGGGTTTCGCCGGGAGGGGGGCTCGAACCCCCTGGACGAGGGCCGCATGGACCCCCTGACGGCGCTCCAGCGGATCGAGGGCTACCGGGGCGACGGCATCTTCGTGCTCGAGGATTTCCACCCCTTCTTCGAGCAGCCGGTCATCGTGCGGATGCTCCGGAACCTGCTGTACTCCCTGCGGGCCAGCCGGAAGACCGTGGTGCTCGTGTCGCCGTTTTTCAAGCTCCCCCCCGAGATCCGCGACGACGTGCCCCAGGTGTTCCTGCCCCTTCCCGACTACGAGGCCCTGCGGGAGATCCTCCACGAGATCTGTGAATCGCGCGATGTGAAGGTGGACCTCTCGAAGGAGGCCGAGGAGAAGCTGGTGAAGTCGGCCCTGGGGCTCACCGAGAACCAGGCCCGGGGCGTGTTCGTCAAGGCCATCCTCAAAAACCAGGTGCTCGACCAGTCGGCGATCCAGCTCGTCTTGTCCGAAAAGCAGAAGGTGATCCGCAAGGAGGAGGTTCTGGAGTTCTTCCCGGCCCGGGAGAAGATCTCGGACATCGGCGGGCTCGACAACCTCAAGGACTGGCTCAAGAAGCGCGACAAGGCCTTTTCGAGCCGCGCCAAGGAGTACGGGCTCCCGAACCCCAAGGGCATCCTCATTATCGGCATCCAGGGCACGGGAAAAAGCCTCACGGCCAAAGCCACCTCGGCCCTGTGGCGCCTGCCGCTGCTGCGGCTCGACATGGGCAAGGTGTTCGGGAGCCTGGTGGGCGAGTCGGAGGAGCGCATGCGAAAGGCGCTTCTTCTGGCCGAGACCATCAGCCCCTGCATCCTGTGGATCGACGAGATCGAGAAGGCCTTCTCCTCCGTGACCGGGGCCGGGGACTCCGGCACCTCGGCCCGGGTGTTCGGCACGTTCCTGACCTGGATGCAGGAGAAGGAAAAGCCGGTGTTCGTGATCGCCACGGGCAACGACATCACGAACCTTCCCCCGGAGCTCATGCGCAAGGGCCGGTTCGACGAGATCTTTTTCGTCGATCTGCCCAACTACGAGGAGCGCATGGAGATCTTCCGGGTGCACCTGTCGAAGGTGCGCCCCGTGATCCGCCACTACGACATCCCGCTCCTGGCGGGGGAGACCGAGGGGTTCAGCGGCGCCGAGATCGAGCAGGCCATCATCAACGCCATGTACAACGCCTTTGACGACGGCGAGCGGGATTTCACCACCGAGGACATCCTCCAGGGGGTCCGGGAGGTGGTGCCGATCTCCAAGCTCATGAGCGAGCGGATCGAGCGGCTCCGGGAGTGGGCCGCCGACCGCACGCGCAAGGCGAACAAAGAGGCGCACTGACCGGCTCCGGCCAGCTCCCCGTCGAACGCGAGGTGGATTCCCATGTCCCACTTTTCCCGGCTCAAGACCCGCATCGTGGATCTCCTGTTCCTGAAGCGCGCCCTGGCCGACATGGAGCTCGAGGTGGTGGAGGGCCGCGCCAAGATCCGGGGGTACCTGGGGCGGAAGATGACGGTGGACCTCAAGGTGCGCACCCCCGACGGCTACGACATCGGGTTCATCAAGAACGGCGACACCTACGAGGTGGTGGCCGACTGGGACATGGTGCGGGCGTTCTCCCAGGAGGCGTTCGTCAAGGAGGTGACCCGCCGGTACGCCTACCACGTGGTCAAGGACCAGCTGGAGGGCCAGGAGTTCCAGGTGGTGGAGGAGCAGCGCCAGGGCGAGACCGTGAGCCTCACGCTGCGGCGCATGTGAGGGGGCGGCGGTCTTCCGGCCGCGTCGGCCCGGAGCCGATGGCCGGAGGCCGGCCGGTAGGGCGTTTGCTTTTCCCCTGGCCCCGAAGCGCATCCCACCACCGGGTTCGGGCGCCATCGTTCGAATCGGAGAAGGTTCGGCCGCCAAGCTGCCAAGCCGCCCGGCCGCCTGACGTGAAGTGGCAAGCGAACCGCTCCCACAGGGTGGGACGAGCGGACGCGCAGAACCCACGGGGGGCGCGTCCTCGCGTCCCAGCCTCCCAGCATCCCAGCGGGGACGTCACATGGAAGAGGTCAAGGTCACCATCGACGAGGACGGGAACGTCAAGGTCACCGTGTTCGGGGCCAAGGGGAAAGCATGCCTCGACATCACCGAGAAGATCGAGGCCCTCCTGGGGGGGGAGGTGGAGCGGGAGTTCACCTCGGAGTACTACGAGGAAGAGGTGGAGGAGCGCGAAGGGGTCCGGGTGAAGGACAAGGCCTGATCGTTCGCCCATGGACGACCTGATCCACCGCCCGCTGGGGGATCTCCTGGAGGAGATCCTCGACCGGGGGCCCGGCGCGTTCCACCGCTACGCCGGCCCGGTGGGCGCCGCGCCCCTTCGGTACCGGCTGGCCGTGCTCCTGGGGGGGCTGTGCCTCGGGCCCGAACTGGGCGAGGCGCTCCACGAGTGGGTGGCCCGGCCCGACTCGGCGGACAAGCGGGCCCTCATGCTGGGGCTGGGGTTTCTCGGTCACCCCCTGGCCGAGGGGTATCTCGCCCGGCTGTGCCGGGAACGGGGGGCGCTCGACGCCGCGGCGGCCGCGGTGCGGGCCCTGGGCCGGATCCGGGGCCCCAAGGCGTTCCCCCTGGTGGTCGCGGCCCTGGAACACCCGTTCCTGCGGGCGGCCGCCTGCGAGGCCCTGGTGCTCTACGGGGGAGAGGAGGCCGTGGCGGCCCTGCTGCCCCTGGCCGAGGATCCGGCGGCCTTCCGGGCCCTGGCCGAACTGGGGGCGGCCGGCGCCCGGGACCTGTTCCTGAGCCGCCTGGCCGAGGACTCCCCGGTGGGCGCGTGGGCCGCGGCCGGCGTCGGCCGGCTGGGGGATCCGGACCTGGCCGGCGAGCTCCTGCCGTGGATCGGGTGCGGCGATCCCGAGAAGGCCCGGGCCGCGTTCGAGGCCTACGCCGCCCTGGGCGCACCGGCGGGCCTCGGGCCCCTGCTCGAGGCGGCCGGGCCCCGGCCGGAGCCCTGGGCCCTCGAGGCCCTGGGCCGGCTTCCCCACCCCGAGGCCCAGGAGTTCGTCGCCCGGGTCCTGGATCCCGAGGAGTCCGGGGGCTGGCTGCGCCGGCTGTTTCGGCGGAAGGCCCGGCCGGCAGACCCCGTGCCCGCCTACCGGGCGCTCCGGGGGGCCACGGCGCCCGGCGCCCTGGAGCGGCTCGCGCTGCGGATCGCCTCGGAGGGCGGGCCGGGGCTGCGGGAGCTCCTCCTGGTGCGGGCGTTTCGGGAGGATCCCCGGTACACGGCCGAGCTCGAGGCCGTGTGGCGCCGGGGGGAGCTGTTGCCCGCCTACCTGGCGGCCCGGTGTCTCCTGCAGGTGCCGACCACCGAGTTCCTGGCCGAGGCGGTGGGGGAACTCTCTCGGACCGGGCTCGTGGAGGCCGAGGGGCTGCCCCCGGGCGCCGACCCCGAACGGCTCCTGGAGCGCACGGCGGCCGAGGCGAACCCGGTGGTGAACGTGGCCTCGTTTCTGGACGAGGGGTTCGTGGACCTCGACGCCCTGGAGGCCGAGCTGCGGCACCGGTTCGCCGCCGGGGCCTACCCGCCGGCCGAGTCGCCGGCGTCCCGGCTCGGGGGGCCGGTGGACGGGGGGCTCGGCGGGTACCTTTCGGCCCTGGCCGCCGCCCACCCGGGCCGGCGCGAGGGGCTTCACCGCCTGTGGAACCTGCTCCTCCAACTCGAGGACCGGGGCGATCCGCTCCTGGAGCTCTTCCTGTGCTGGGAGGGCCGCCACCGGGGCGGGCTCCACCGGGCGATCTTCCACGGCCTCCCCACCGCCCTCGGCCGGTGGATCCAGGGGAAAACCGACCGGAACCTCCCCGAGCTGGACGGGATCGAGGCGCGCCTGCCCGCCGAGGGCCCCCTCGTCGGGCCCGTGCGCCACATGCTCGAGCGGGCCCGCTCGGCGCTCAAGGCGGAGTGCCGGGACATGGTGCTGCTGGTGGAGGGGCAGGT
>CAZUYO010000237.1:0-4696 GCA_964624725.1 uncultured Thermodesulfobacteriota bacterium | reverse complement strand
CAACGACCGGGACTTCCACCCCTTCACCGACCTGGGTCTCGTGGAGGTGTGAGGACGTCAGTCCCCCAGGAACCGGTTCAGCAGCCCGCCCTGGGCGTCGCCCGAGCCCGTGCTTCGGCGCACGGCCGAGGCGATCCGGTCGGCGAGCCGCGAGAACGGCAGGCTCTGCAGGTACACCCGCCCGGGCCCGGTGAGCCGGGCGAGGAAGAGCCCCTCGCCCCCGAAGAGGGCGTTCTTGAACCCGCCCACCGTCTGGATGTCGTAGGTGACCGTGGGCGCCAGGGCCACCAGGCAGCCGGTGTCCACCCGGAGGGTTTCGCCCGCCGCCAGGTCCCGCTCGATCACGGTTCCGCCGGCGTGGACGAACGCCATCCCGTCGCCCGTGAGCTTCTGGAGGATGAACCCCTCGCCGCCGAAGAGCCCCACCCCGAACTTCCGGGTGAAGGCCACCTCGATCTCCACCCCGGCCGCGGCGCAGAGAAACGCGTCCTTCTGGCACAGGAAGGCGCCCCCGAGCGCCCCGAGGTCCAGCGGCACGATCCGGCCCGGGTACGGGGCCGCAAACCCCACCCGGCGCTTTCCCCGGCTTCGGTTCACGAACGAGGTGATGAAGAAGCTCTCGCCGGTGACCATGCGCTTGAGGCCCGAGAAGAGCCCCCCGCCGGTGGAGGTCTGCATCTCGACCCCGTCCTCCAGAAACGTCATGGCCCCGGCCTCGGCCCGCACGGCCTCCCCGGGGTCGAGCTCCACCTCCACGAGCTGCATCTCCGCGCCGTGAATCTCGTAGTCGATCACATCGGCCATGGGAGTCCTCCTTTCGTCGCGGGGTGACAAGGGAATGCCGCCGTCTCCTTCGGGTCCGTGCCCGTCCGACCGTCCCACAGCCGGGTCCGCCTGTAAAGCCCCCGGGGACGGGGCGAGCCTGCCTGCCGGTTGAAATCGCCGCGGCCCTCTGCCAGGGTAAGCGGCGCAAGCGGCGCCTGACCCTCCCGGAGAGCCCGACCATGACCGACCCTTCCTTCGACTGGATCGCCTTCGACCGCAAGCACCTGTGGCACCCCTACGCCGCGGTGGAGAGCCCCGTGCCGGTGTTCCCGGTGGTGGGGGCCCGGGGGGTGCGCCTCGAGCTCGCCGACGGCCGCACCCTGATCGACGGCATGGCCTCCTGGTGGTCGGCCATCCACGGCTACAACGTGCCCGAGCTCAACCGCGCCGCGGCCGAGCAGCTCGAGCGCATGAGCCACGTGATGTTCGGGGGGCTCACCCACCCCCCCGCGGCCGAACTGGGCCGGCTCCTCGTGGACCTCACTCCAGCGGCCCTGGACCGGGTGTTTTTCTGCGACTCGGGCTCGGTGGCCGTGGAGGTGGCGATCAAGATGGCCCTCCAGTACTGGCAGGCCGTGGGGAGGCCGGAGCGGCGGCGGCTCCTCACGATCCGCCGGGGCTACCACGGCGACACCTTCGGGGCCATGGGCGTGTGCGACCCGGAGACGGGCATGCACCGCATCTGGCGGGGCCTCCTCCCCGAGCACCTCTTCGCCCCCGCCCCCCGCTGCCGGTTCGAGGACCCCTGGGACGAGGCCGACATCGCCCCGTTCGCCGGGCTCCTCGAGGCCCACCGCCACGAGGTGGCCGCCGTGATCCTGGAGCCCGTCGTCCAGGGGGCGGGGGGCATGTGGTTCTACTCGCCCTCGTACCTCAAACGGGTGCGGGAACTGTGCGACGAGCACGACGTGCTCCTCATCGCCGACGAGATCGCCACAGGGTTCGGCCGCACCGGCCGGCTTTTCGCCTGCGAGCACGCCGGCATCGCGCCCGACATCCTGTGCCTGGGCAAGGCGCTCACCGGCGGATACATGACGCTGGCGGCCACCCTGACCACCACCCGGGTCGCGCAGGGGATCTGCTCGGGAGAGCCCGGGGTGTTCCTCCACGGGCCCACCTTCATGGCGAACCCGCTCGCCTGCGCCGTGGCCGCCGCGAGCGTGCGGCTCCTCCTCGAAAGCCCCTGGCAGGAGCGGGTGGCCCGGATCGAGGCGGGGCTCCGGCGGGGCCTCGCCCCCTGCGCGGGGCTCCCCCACGTGGCCGACGTGCGGGTTCTCGGCGCGATCGGGGTCGTGGAACTCACCGAACCCGTGGACATGGTCCGGGTGCAGCCGCGGTTCGTGGAGGAGGGGGTGTGGGTGCGCCCCTTCGGCCGGCTCGTCTACGTGATGCCGCCCTTCGTGATCTCGGACGAGGACCTCTCGTTCCTGGCGGCCGCCGTCTGCCGGGTGGTGGAGGGGATCGGCGGACCGCAGGACCGGTGATGGTCCCCGGGGGGCTACCGGAACAACTCGAGGAACCGGGCCGGAGGAAGGATCTCCACCGGGGGGACGGAACGCAGGGCGAGCAGGTGTCGGTCGCCACTCACGATGTACCTCGCGCCCACGGCCAAGGCGCATGCGACGAACTTGTCGTCGTCGGGGTCGGCCTCCACCAGCCGGACGGCCGGAGGATCCGTGGCGAACACCACGTTGGGTCCGGTCGTGACCTTTCCGAGCAAGGTCGCCAACTCACCGCCCGGCCCGAGCCCCATGCGGCCCAGAACGGTCGCGTACTCCTCGACGATGTCCGCCGAGACACAGAGGGTGAACCGTCCCTCGTGCCAGAGGCGGAGCACCGCACGGGGTTTCCCTCCGAAGAACGACGACACGAACACGTTCGTGTCGATCACGACCCTCATGGCTCGCGCCGCCGGGCCTCTGCCACGAACCGGTCCACGTCAGCCGGACCGTAACCGTTCTCCCGGAGCCGGCGTCCAATCCGATCCCACAGCGCCTCCAACTGCCCGGCGGGATCCCGTTCCCGCACATAGCCCTCGACGAGTTCCCGGACGACCTCGCTGGTGGTCTTCCCCTCTCCCCGGGCCGCACGGGCGAGACGGGCCTTGAGATCGGGATCGATCCGAACGAGAAGTTGTGCTCTCATGGAAACCCTCCGGAAGGGTAGCCCTCGGTTTTCCGCCCCCCTTCGGGCCGGGGCCGCTTTGGGTGACCGACGCGATAGGACATACGTGATATACAATATAGCAAGCTCCCGGCTTTCGTCACCCCGGAGTTCGGCTAAACTCTTCGGCAGTCGCGTTCGGCGCTTCCGTTGCCTCGCTCGCTCCTAGGGGATGCTCCTCCCATGAACGCCTTCGCCGTGGAAACCCACGACCTCTGGAAGACCTATGCGCGGGCCGACGGGCCGGCCCTCCAGGGCGTCACGTTCGCCGTGCGGCCGGGGGAGGTGGTGGCCGTGGTGGGCCGCAGCGGGTCGGGCAAGACGACGCTCCTGAACCTCGTGGCGGGGCTCGACCGGCCCGACCGGGGAACGGTCCGGGTGGCGGGTCAGGACCTCCGGGCGCTGGGGGAGCACGGCCGCACCCGGCTTCGGCGGGAACGGCTCGGGTTCGTGTTCCAGTTCTTCAACCTGCTGCCCACCCTGACGGCCCGGGAGAACGTGCTCCTGGCCCTGGAGCTGCGCGGCCGGGCCGACCCCCGCCGGGCCGACGAGGCCCTGGAGGCCGTGGGCTTGGCGGACAAGGCCCACCGCTACCCCCACGAGCTCTCGGGCGGCGAGCAGCAGCGGGTGGCCGTGGCCCGGGCCCTGGTGAAGGACCCGGCCGCCATCCTGGCCGACGAGCCCACCGGGAACCTGGACACCCGCACCGGGGACGAGGTGCTCGCCCTCCTGTGCCGGGCCGCCCGGGACCGGGGCGCGGCCCTCGTGATGGCCACCCACAGCGAGCGGGCCGCCCGGGCCGCCGACCGGGTGCTCCGGATGGCCGACGGACGGCTGACGGAGGACGTCTCGCCGTGACCACCGTGGTCCGGGCGTTCCTCCGGTATCTGCCGCGAAGGAAAACCCTGAGCCTCCTACAGGTCCTCGGGATCGCCTTCGGGGTGGCCTCGGCCGTGGGCATGGCCCTCTCGGCCCGGGCCGCCCTGGGGAGCCTCACCCGGGCCGTGGAGTTCCTCTCGGGCAAGGCCACCCACACCCTGGCCCGGCCGGCCGGCCCCCTGGAGGAAACGGTGCTGCCCCGGGTGGCCCGCGATCCGGCGGTGGCCGCCCTCTCCCCGGTGATCGACCGGAGGGTCGGGCTCGCCTCGGGGGAGATCGTGCGGCTCCTCGGCGTCGATCCCCTGCTCGACCGGGCGTTCCGGCCCGACCTGGCGCCGCCAGAGGACGCGGGGTTCCGGTTCCTGACCGAACCCGACACCTGCCTCGTCGACCGGGCCACGGCCGGCCGGCTGGGGCTCGAGCCTGGGGGCCGGCTGGTCACGGCCCGGGGGGACCTCACCGTGCTCGGCACCTTCCCCAACCCGACCGGGGAGCCGGTGATCCTGGTGGACCTCGCCACGGCCCAGGAACTCCTGGGACTCCGGGGCGTGGTGGACCGGGTGGACCTGGTTCTTACCAACCCCGAGGGGTTCCGGGCCCGGTGGGGCACGGGGTTTCGGGTGGAGGGGGCCGGGGAGCGGGCCCGCACCCTGCGGGAGATGCTCCGGGCGTTTCGCCTCAACCTGGAGGCCCTTTCGCTCATGGGCCTCTTCGTCGGCGTCTTTCTCGTGTACAACACGGCCATGTTCGCCGTGGTCACCCGGCGGCGCGACGCCGGGGTGCTCCGGAGTCTCGGGGTGTACCGCCGGGAGGTGGCCGGCGCGTTCCT
>CAZUYO010000236.1:0-4729 GCA_964624725.1 uncultured Thermodesulfobacteriota bacterium | reverse complement strand
CGGGCGAGGTGGGCGGCCCACCACCCCGCCCCCACGAGCGCCCCCCCGAAGGGCAGCGCCACCGCCAAGAGCGCGGCCCAGGCCAGCCCGAGAAACGACACGGGCCACCGGCCCCCCGGACGGTTCGAACGCGTCCAAGCCATGGGGAAATCCTATCATCGTTTCGGGGACCGGCCAGGATATCAGGAGCCAGAAGACAGAGGACGGAGGTCAGAGGCTGTCCGCGGTCCGGGATCCTACGCGGTACGTCCCAACGCCTCCTCCCCCACACCCCGGGGGCGCCGCCCGCGGGGCCCCGTCACCCCTCGATGCCGAGAAGGTCGCGAACGTCCTCCTCCGAGAGGGGGCCCGCGCCGTCCGGGCCGAGGACGGCCTCCAGGAGTCCCCGCTTGCGGGCCTGGAGTTCCAGCATCTTCTCCTCCACGGTGCCCCGCACCACCATGCGGTAGGAGAACACCTTCCGGGTCTGGCCGATGCGGTGGGTGCGGTCGGTGGCCTGGGCCTCCACCGCCGGGTTCCACCAGGGATCGAAGAGCACCACGTAGTCGGCGCCGGTGAGGTTCAAGCCCGCGCCCCCGGCCTTCAGGCTGATCAGGAACACCCGCACCGACCCGTCCTCCTGGAAGCGACGCACCTTCTCCTCGCGCTTCCGGGTGCGGCCGTCCAGGTACAGCGGCCGGTACCCGGCCTGCTCGCACCAGTCCCGCAGCCGCGAGAGCACCTGGGTGAACTGGCTGAACACGAGGACCCGGTGCCCCTCCTCGATCGTCTCGGCCATGAAGGAGCGGAACCGGTCGAACTTGGCCGAAGGGACCCCTTCGCCGACGCCGCCCGGTAACACGGCCGGCAGCGTACACGCCTGACGAAGGCGCAGCAGGGCCTCCAGCACCGACATCCGGGCCCGCTCGAACCCCGACCGCCGGATCGCGGCCTCCACCTGCCGCCGGCTGGCCTCCAGGATCGACCGGTACAGGGCCTCCTGCTCGGGTTCCATCTCGCACCACAACACCGCCTCCACCTTCGGCGGCAACTCGGGCTCCACCTCGGATTTGAGGCGCCGGAGCACGAACGGGGCGACCCGGCGCCGGAGCGCCTCGGCCGCGGCCTCGTCGCCGGAGAGGATCGGCTGCACAAACCGGCGCGCAAACGAGCGCTGGCTCCCGAGGAGGCCGGGGTTCAGGAACTGGAACAGGCTCCAGATCTCGCCCAGGTGGTTTTCCAAGGGGGTGCCGGTCAGCGCCAGCCGCCTTCGGGCCCGAAGGGCCCGGGCGGCCCGGGCCGTCTGGGTGTCGGGGTTCTTGATGGCCTGGGCCTCGTCCAGGATCGCCCAGTCCCACTCCACCCCGGCCAGGAGTTCCCGGTCCCGGCGCAGGAGGGCGTAGCTCGTGATCACCAGATCCGCATCGCCAAAGGCCTCCGGGCCCTGCCCCCGCTCGGCCCCGTGGTGGCGAACCACCCTGAGGTTCGGGGTGAACCGCCGGGCCTCGGCCTCCCAGTTGGGCACCACCGAGGTGGGGGCCACCACCAGGCTGGGCCGGCCGGACCCGGCTCCCGACGCCACGGCGGCGAGCGCCTGCACGGTCTTCCCGAGCCCCATGTCGTCGGCGAGCACCACGCCCAGGCCGGCCTCCCCCGCGGCCGCAAGCCACCCCACCCCGGTGCGCTGGTACGGCCGAAGGGTCGCCCGGAGGCCCGGCACGGGGCCGATCGGCTTCGTCCGGGCGTCGGCAAGCCGGCGCAGGGTGGCGGCCCAGAGCTCCCGGCCCTCCCACTCGGCCTCCTCGGCCAACTCCGCCAGCTCCTCCACCAGGGGAGCCATGTGCCTCGGAAACCGCGCCGGGCCGGCACCGACCCGCAGGTCTTCCAGCGCCCGGAGCGCCCGGTCCTGAAACCCGTCGGCCACCCGGGCGAACGACCCGTCGTCGAGCCGGACGTACCGCTCGCCCCGCCGGAGGGCCTCGAGGAGCCGCGGCACGCCGACCGGCACGCCGTCGGCCTCGGCCCCGGCCTCCACCTCGAGCCAGTCGATGCCGGTGCGGGCCCGAAGCCGGAGGACCACAGGCTTCGGGCGCACGCGCCAGCGGACCAGCCGCTCGGCGCCGAACACCGCCCACTCTTCCCCGAGATCCCGCACCCCGTCGAGGAGGAACCCGAGGGCGTCCTCCCCCTCGGCCGCGAACCAGCCGGGTTCCACCAGGGTGAGCCCCGCCTCCATGAGGCGCCGCGTGGCGTGGAACTCGGCATCCATGTCCCGGCGCACGTACACCGACCGGCCGCCCAGGCTCATCCGGGGGGTGGGGTCGGGATTGTCCGCCGGGATCTCCAGGTCCCCGTAGCGAAACGCCAGACGGGCCACCAGCCGGCCCTCGTCTTCCTCCAGGTACACCCGGGGCCGGGGGGTCTCGTCCACGAGCACCCGCTCGATCCGGAACCCTTCCAGATCCAAGGGGATTCCCGCCGCCTCCAGGGCCCCCGAGGCGGTCCCCAGCAGGGCGGGCACCTCCTCGGGCTCCACCGCCGCGCCCTCCCGCACAAGCTGACCCAGGGCCGCGCCGCTTCGCACCCTCGGCACCGGCCGGAGGTCCTCCGCCCCCCACACCCACGGCGCCCGATCCCCGACCACGAGGGCCGCCCCTTCACCCAGCTCCGCCCGCAGCGCAAAGCCCTGCCCCCGCGCCTCCACCCGCAGACGGAGCGGCGCCGGGTCGAGGCGGATCTGGAGGGGCTTTCCGGTGCGCTGATCGAACACGTGCTCCGCGTCGGCCAGGCACCGCAGCACGGCATCCACGTCGCGGGGGTCCACGCGCACGCCCGGCCCCACCCGCCGGGCCCCCGCGGCCACGAGGCCGCCGACCCGGCGCGCCACCTCCCGATCGGCGGCCTCGCCCCACCGGCTCAGGGCCTCTTCGAGCCCTTCCCACGCCACCACCCGGCCGGGCCCCAGCCCCTCCGGGCGGACCCGGTGGAGCCTCCAGTGGAGCAGTAGCCCGGCGGTCGGGCCGGCCGGGGCGGGGGCCACCCAGTGCGCCAGCCGCTTCGCGCCCGCCGGGGGGGCTGTGCGTCCCACCAGGGCATCGAGGAGCGGCCGCCAATGGGCCGGCTCCCGGGCCCGCCGGGCCGCCTCGTCGGCCCACCGCCTCGCCAGCACCACGAGATGGCCGCACGGCCAACGCCCCCCGCACCCGCAGGTGCCCCCGACCCGGGTGGGGGTGGCAAACAGCGCGGCCTCGTGGGGCTCCTGGCCGGGCAGGGTCACGACCCCTCGGGCCTCGACCCGCTCCGCCTCCCAACTCTCGGCAAACCGGTCCACCCGGCCTTCGCGGGGGGGGCCGGGCCGCCGGCCCCGCAGGCGGCGGTAGATGCGGGCGGGATCGATCCAACGGGGCTCCATGGGAGCGCCAGACCTCCTTCCCGCGCGGCCCCGAATGCGCCGTCGCGCCCCGGGAGGGCGCCCGGCCGGTGGCCCGCACGGGTTTGCGGGAAAGGGCGAACCTTCTATGCTAGGGGACCTCGGCGTCGGACACAACGCGACGCCAACCACACGGGGTCGGGCCCGGGGCAGTCCGACGCCCCGACCCCGCCGCCCCCGATGCCGGCTGCCCGTCTGCCGACCCCGAAAGGCCGAGGACCGACGTTGCGACAACGGATGCCATCGCCCTCCGCGATCCGGGGAGCCGCGTACCTGCTCGTCGCCGCCGCGATGCTGCTGGGCGGGTGCTCCGCGTGGGTGGATCGGTGGGTGTACCACCCGTCGGCGTCGGGGGGCCTCACCCCCGGGTCCCGGGGGCTCGAGTACGAGGACCTCCGGTTGGCCGCCCCGGACGGCGTCGCGGTCCACGCCTGGTGGGTTCCGGGCAACCGGGAGGGGCCGGCCCTCGTGTTCCTCCACGGCAATGCCGGGAATCTCTCGGACCGGGTGGATCTGATCGTTCGGCTCCACGAGCGGCTGGGCCTGTCGATTCTGGCCCTGGACTACCGGGGCTACGGTCGAAGCGAGGGCCGTCCGACCCAGTCCGGGCTCCTCGGCGACGCCCTGGCGGCCCTCGCCGAGGCCCGCCGGCGGGCCGGCGGGCCCGTGGTGCTCTTCGGCCGGAGCCTGGGGGCGGCGGTGGCGGTCCACGTGGCCGCCCGGGCCCCGGTGGAAGGCCTGGTGCTCGAGGGGGCGTTCACCCGCGTGGCGGACCTCGCCCGGTTCCATCACCCGGTGTTGTCCTGGCCGTTCCGGCGGCGCCTGGAGCCCCTCTGGGACAACCTGGCCCTCGCGCCCGAGGTGAAGGTTCCCGCCCTCTTCCTCCACGGCGACCGGGACCAGGTGGTCCCCATCGGGCTCGCCTGGCGGCTTTACGACCGCTACGCCGGCCCCAAACGGTTCCGGACCATCCCGGGCGCCGGCCACGACGACCCGGCCTTCGTGGGCGGCGAGGCCTACTGGGACGCCTGGGCCGATTTCCTGGGGGACTTGGCCGCCCCGGTGGGGGGCACGGCCGACGCGTCGCTAAAGGGAAACGCCGGGCGGGCCGATCCGTCCCCGTGAGGTTCGCACCATCCGATCGGGGGGCGTCCCGGGCGGGATGCCCTCCCCCAAAGCACGGGGGTACCCCATGAAGGCTCTTGTGGTCGACGACTCTTCCACAATTCGGGACATCGTGGGCACGGTGCTCAGCAAGCGGCTCGGGCTCGAGGTGGTCGAGGCGGAGGGGACGGCCGACGCGCTCCAGCGCCCCGGCCC
>CAZUYO010000235.1:0-4733 GCA_964624725.1 uncultured Thermodesulfobacteriota bacterium | reverse complement strand
AGCCTCACCGATCTCAAGGTCCTCGTCCGCGGCGCCGGGGAGCAGGCCTCCGGCATCGCCCACCGGCTGTTTCGGAGCCACCTGCGGGTGGCCATGACCGAGGTGTCCCAGCCCCTGGCCGTGCGCCGGAAGGTGAGCTTCTGCGAGGCCGTGTGGGACGGCCGGTGCGAGGTCGAAGGGGTGAAGGCCCGGCGGGTGGCGTCGGCCCGGGAGTTCGACGACGTGCTCGCCGAGGGCGCGATACCGGTGCTGGTGGACCCCGAGCTGCGCTGCCTCGAGGACTGGCAACCCCACGTGCTCCTGGACGCCACCCTGGCGAAACGAAATCTGGGCACCCGGCGGGACATGGCCGAGTTGGTGGTCGGGTTCGGCCCCGGGTTCCGGGCCGGCGAGGACGTGGACGTGGTCGTCGAAACGAACCGGGGCCACGACCTGGGCCGGCTCATCTTCGACGGCGAGGCCGAACCCAACACCGGGGTGCCCGGCGCCACCCTGGGGTACACGGTGGAGCGGGTGCTCCGGGCGCCGGCCGAGGGCGCGTTCGAGCCCCTCGTGGAGATCGGGGACCGGGTGGAGGCGGGAGACCTCGTGGCCCGGGTGGGGGCGCACGAGGTCCGGGCCCAGATCGCCGGGGTGGTGCGGGGGCTTCTCCGGCCCGGGATTCGGGTGTGGAAGGGCCTCAAGGCCGGGGACATCGACCCCCGGGGCGAGCGGCGGTACTGCTTCACCATCTCGGAAAAGGCCCGGGCCCTGGGCGGATCGGCCCTGGAAGCGATCTTGATGCACTTCAACCGCTGAGACGCTGGGAAGCTGGAAAGCTCGAAGGCTAGGCGGCTGGAAGGCTCTCCAGGGCCCCTTTGGGGCCCCACCGTGCATGACAGTAACGCCCGAGGCAGGGCCCGGAGGTAGGAGCGGCGTCCGTGTCAGGTGCCAGAGGACGGACGACAGCGGACAGGGGTTCTCTGACCTCTGACTTCTGAGTTCTGGCCCCTGTCGCGGCGGCCGCTCCCACGGGATAGCCCAGGCGCTGACGCCGAAACCCCGGATGCTTTTGGCCGCCTAGCAGCCAAGCCGCCCAGCCGCCAAGCCGCCCTAGCGGCCGACGACCTGCGACAAACGGCGGACGACCGCAGACCGAAGACCGACGACCGACGATTCCCATGCTTCGAGACGACGCGATCATCCTCGAAATCAACCGCTTGTGGGATCCCGTCTACCCCCACATGGCCCGGTACGCCCTGGGGCGGTGGGGGAAACCCGGCCCCCGCGTGCTGGATCTGGGGCCGTTTGCCGGGGGCATCGCGGTGGCGGTGCTGGACGCGGATCCGCAGGCTCGGGCCGCCGTGTGCGACGAGAGCCCCAGGGTCCCCGGGTGGGCGGCCCAGAAAGCCCGGGCCGGGGGCGTGGAGCCGCGCCTCGAGGTGGCCGTGGGCCCGATGGACCGCCTGCCGTTCCCGGCCGGCGCCTTCGACATCGTGGTGGTGCGGGGGGCGTTCTTCTTCCTGACGCCGCAGATCCTTCGGGAAGCGGCGCGGGTGCTCGGCCCCGGCGGATTCGGCTGGATCGGGGGAGGGTACGGCCCCGACACCCCGGACGGGGTGATCTCGCCCATCGCCGACCGGTCGCGGGAGTTGAACGCCCGGCTCGGCAAGCGCTGGGTCTCGGCCGAGGAGGCCCGGGGCCTCGTGGAGGCGGCCGGCCTCGCCGACCGGGCCCGGGTGGTGGAGCGGGGCGGCCTTTGGATCGAGGTGGGGCCGTGACCGTGGAACGGCCCCGGGAACTCCGGGAGGCCCTGGGCGTGGGCCCGGGGGACCTGGTGACCGTGGTGGGCGCGGGCGGAAAAACCACCCTCATGTACCGGGTGGTGTCCGAACTGCGCGCCGCGGGCCTGCGCGCCGCGGCCGGCACCACCACGAAGATCTTCCCCCCGTCGCCGGAGGGGGAGGGCCGGCTCGTGCTCGGAGAGGATCCGGCGGCTCTGGCGAGGCGACTGGAGGCCTGGGACTGGGCCGGTCCCGGCTATCCGGTCCTCGGCCGGGCGCTCCTCCACCCGGGCAAGGTGGACGGCGTCGCCCCGGAATGGGCGGGGGCGCTGCTGGCCGCGGGTCTCGTGGACTGCCTCGTCCTGGAAGGCGACGGGTCGGCGCGCCGGCCCGTGAAGGCCCCGGAGGAGTGGGAGCCGGTGGTGCCGGCCGAGACCACGGTGTTCGTGGCGGTGGCCGGGCTCACGTGCCTGGGGCGGCCCGCGGGGGAGGCCAGCTTCCGGGTCGAACGGTTCCGGGAGATCACCGGCCTCGGGCCCGACGACCCCATCGGTCCCCAGGCCCTGGCCCGACTGTTCACCCACCCCCGGGGGGCGGCCAAGGGGTGCCCGCCCGGGGCGCGGGCCGTCGCGGTGCTGAACCAGGCCGACAACCCCCGGGTCTGGGCCCGCGCCCGGGGCCTCGCCGGTGCGATCCTGGGCGGGGAGGCGCGGTTCGGCCGGGTGGTGGTGTGCCGGCTCGCCGGTCCCGAGGCCGAGTGGGAGGTGTGGGAGCGTGGAGAACCTGTTTAGCCGGATCGCCGCACGCCTGGGCCGGGGCGAGCGGGTGGCCGTGGCCACCATCGCCCGGCGCCGCGGATCGGCCCCCCGGAGCCGGGGCACCCGGTGCGCCGTCTTTTCCGACGGCACCCTGGAGGGAACGATCGGGGGAGGGGTGCTGGAGGCCCGGGTGAAGGAGGAGGCGGTCGGGGCGCTCAACGACGGCCGAGCCCGGGTGCTCCCGTTCCGCCTCGACGCCAAGACCCTGGCCGAGGAGGGCATGGTGTGCGGGGGCACGGTGGACGTGCTCGTGGTGCCCTGGGGCCCCGGCCAGGCCGAGGC
This sequence comes from uncultured Thermodesulfobacteriota bacterium, assembly GCA_964624725.1. Taxonomy (GTDB): domain Bacteria; phylum Desulfobacterota; class Deferrisomatia; order Deferrisomatales; family Deferrisomataceae; genus Deferrisoma. The sequence continues at coordinate 1,870 of CAZUYO010000235.1, read as the reverse complement.
CGCGGCCCAGGCCGCCGACGTGCTGGCCTCCGGGGAACGGGCGGCGTTGGTGACCCGCTGGGATCCGGACGGCACCCCCCGGGAGGTCGTCGTGGTGCGGGCGGGAACCCCGGCGGCGGAAGAAGAGCCTGCACGAACCGTGCTCGCCACCGGGGAGAGCGTGTTCCGGGTCGAGGCCTCCGGAGCCGGGGTGCTCGCCGAACCCCTGGAGCGGGAGAGGGCGCCGCTCGTCGTCTTGGGGGCGGGCCACGTGGGCCGGGCCATCGCATGGGTGGCGGATCTCGCGGACTTTGCCGTGACCGTGGTGGACGACCGGCCCGAGTTCGCCGACCCGTCGCGGTTCCCCGAAGGCACACGGGTGGAGTGCGGCCCGATGCCCGAGGTGTTTCAACGGCTCGGGGTGGACCGGGAGACGTTCGTGGTGGTCTGCACCCGGGGCCACCTGCTCGACGCCGAGTGCGCCGAGGAGGCCCTTCGCTCGCCGGCCCGGTACGTGGGCGTGATCGGCAGCCGGCGAAAGCGCGAGGCCACCCTGCGGCGGTTCCGGGAGGCGGGTGTGCCCGAGGAGCGGCTCGGGGTCCTCCGGATGCCGGTGGGCCTGGAGATCGAGGCCGAAACGCCCGGGGAGATCGCGGTATCCGTGGTGGCCGAGATGATCCGGGAGCGCCGCGCCAGGTAGGGGGAGCCACCTTTTTTTTCGTCCCGAGCCACGAGGGAGACGCTGTTTCAGGGTACACCGGAGCAGAAGAGGAAACGGCCAGCAACGGTTGATTGGATGAGGGCAAACATGAGTTTAGCGAAGGAAAACAGGGCCCAGGACGACCGGTTCGACGCCTCCCGGATCGCGTTCCACAGCCTGTCGCGCCGGCTCGGCCGGTCGTGGATCGAGGCCTACATGGAGCGGGCGGCCGAGCGGGCCCGCACCGATCCCGAGGCCCGGAAGGCCCTGGCCGAGCTCGCGGGCGCCCGCACCCTGAACTTCCTCGTGGGCCCCTACGGCGAGGGCCGGGAGAACCGGGGACTCCTGGCCTGGGCGGTGGCGGAGGACCGGCGATCCAAGCTCGGCCGACTGCCCTGGCCGTGCGAGGTCCCCGAGGAGAACACCGCCTGGGTCTGCGGCTTGGCCCGGCGCCTGGGGGCCCTCGACGCCGGCGTGGCGGCCTTGGACCGCCGGTGGGTCTACGGCCGGGTCCAGACCAATCCCTACGCGCCCGGGGAGCCGGTGACCAAGCCCATCGCGTTTCGCCCCGTGCCGGAGCCCGGGGAGACCGAGGCGGAGTTCGTCCTTCCCGAGGGGGTGCGGTGGGCGGTGGTGCTCTTGGCGCCCATGGACCGGCGGCGGCTGGGAAAGGGCCGGCCCTACGACGCCAGCATCGAGACGAACCTGGGGTACTCCCGCATGGCCGAACTCGCCGTGTCGGTGGCCGAGGCGATCCGGGCGGCGGGGTTCGTGGCCGTTCCCTGCATGAACGACACGGCGCTTTCGGTTCCCCTGGCCGTGGCCGCCGGGTTGGGCCGGGCCGGCCGCCACGGGCTCCTGGCCGCCCGGGGGTGGGGCTCGGCCGTGCGGATCGCCAAGGTGCTGACCGACATGCCGCTCGCGCCCGGCGAGCCGCCAGAGGATCCGCTGGCGGACCTGTGCCACGACTGCGGCATCTGCGCCAAGGCCTGCCCGGCCGGCGCGATCCCCCAGGGTCCGCCGACCCGGGAGGCCCCCCACCCCTGCAACCGGGCCGGCGACCTCAAATGGCCCGTAAACGGCGAAGCCTGCCTCTCCTACTGGGTGGAGCGGGGCGAAAGCTGCGCCCTGTGCCAGGCCGTATGCCCGTTACAGGTTTCGGGGGTCGGAGGACAGAGGACGGGGTGAGGA
>CAZUYO010000234.1:0-4754 GCA_964624725.1 uncultured Thermodesulfobacteriota bacterium | reverse complement strand
GCCCGCCGTCAGCTCGAAGTCTAACCGAGGGAGGTCAACGAGATGTCGAGGATTATCGCTGCCGCCGCGATCCGCGGGGCCCATGCCATCGTGGATCGCGTCGAGAAGAAGGTCAACGACGCCATCGCCAAGTTCGGCGAGGACCAAGAGGTCAAGCTCCCCAACACCGGGTACTACCTGCCCGTGATCTACGGCATCCTGGGCGAGAAGGTGGAGAAGCTCGGCGACATGAAGCCGATTCTGGCCAAGTGCCGCGAGCTCCTGCCGCCCCAGGTCGAGGACAAGCTGTGGGTGCCCTACCTGGGCCACGCCCTCGATGCCGGCATGGCCACCCTGTTCGCCTACGACATGGAGGAGGCGCTGAAGTACCTGGAGGACCCGATCCCCTACGTGCCGGGCGAGGACCCCACCGAGGACAACATCTGGCTCGGCGCGGCCGACGACGTGATCATGCGGAAACGGGGCGTCGAGTTCGTGGACGGCTCGGCCCCCGGGTTCGCGGCGATCGTGGGGTCGGCCCCCGACAACGAGACCGCGGTCAAGATCGCCAAGGAGCTCCAGGAGAAGGGCATCTACGTGTTCATGGCCTCGGAGCACAACGGCAAGACCTTTGCCGAGCAGCTCGTGGAGGCCGGGGTCCAGGTGGGCTGGCCCACCCGGCTCGTGCCCTTCGGCCGGGACACCTCGGCGGCGATCCACGCCATCGGGTTCGCCACCCGGGCCGCCATGGCTTTCGGCGGCGTGAAGCCGGGCGACTACCGGGGCATCCTCCGGTACAACAAGAACCGGATCTTCGCCTTCGTGCTGGCCTTGGGCACCGTGACGGACGAGTGGTACGCGGCCGCGGCCGGGGCCATCAACTACGGGTTCCCGACCATCGCCGACTCCGACATCCCGGAGATCCTCGTGACCGGGATCTGCACCTACGAGCACGTGGTCTCGAACGTGCCCCACGACCAGATCGTGTCGAAGGCCATCGAGGTGCGGGGTCTCAAGATCCAGATCTCCAAGATCGACATCCCGGTCTCCTACTCCCCGGCCTTCGAGGGCGAGCGGATCGGCCGCGACGCCATGCACGTGGAGCTCGGCGGGCCCAAGGCCGACGGGTTCGAGTTCTGCCGGTCGCTGGAGCTCGACCAGGTGGAGGACGGGAAGTTCGAGGTCATCGGGCCCGACCTGGACGAGATGGAGGTGGGCAAGACCTACCCCCTGGGCATCTGGGTCGAGGTGGCCGGCCGGAACATGCAGCCCGACTTCGAGCCGATCCTGGAGCGGCAGATCCACCACCTCCTGAACGGCGCCGAGGGCGTGCTCCACATCGGGCAGCGCGACATCCTGTGGATGCGGATCTCGAAGAAGGCCTACGAGGCGGGCTTCCGCCTGAAGCACTTCGGCACGATCCTCCACGCCAAGTTCCACAACGAGTTCGGGAAGATCCTGGACAAGGTCCAGGTCAAGATCTACACCGAGCCCGAGAAGGTCAAGGAGCTCATCGAGGAGGCCCGCAAGACCTACCGCGAGCGGGAGTCGCGCCTCGGCGCCATGACCGACGAGAGCGTGGAGACCTTCTACTCCTGCCTCCTGTGCCAGTCGTTCGCGCCCGACCACGTGTGCGTGATCAGCCCCGAGCGGCCGGGGCTGTGCGGGGCCTACAACTGGCTCGACGGCAAGGCGGCCTACGAGATCAACCCCACCGGCCCGAACCAGCCGGTGAAGAAGGGTGAGGTGATCGACGAGAAGCTCGGCCAGTGGAGCGGCGTGAACGACTACGTGTACCAGAACTCCCACGAGTCGGTGGCCTCGTTCAGCGCCTACTCCCTGATGGTGGACCCGATGACCTCCTGCGGGTGCTTTGAGGCCATCGTGGTGCTCCTGCCCATGGCCAACGCGGTCATGGTGGTGGACCGGGATTACCCGGGCATGACCCCCTGCGGCATGCCGTTCTCGACCCTGGCGGGCTCCGTGGGCGGCGGCGCCCAGACCCCCGGGTTCGTGGGGATCTCGAAGTTCTACATCGGCTCGAAGAAGTTCATCTCGGCCGAGGGCGGCATCAAGCGGGTGGCCTGGATGCCCAAGCACCTCAAGGAGGCCCTCAAAGAGGTGATCCAGAAGCGGGGCGAGGAGGAGGGCGTGCCCGACCTCTACGACAAGATCGCCACCGAGGAGGACGCCACCACCGAGGAAGAGGTGATGGAGTTCATGCAGAAGGTGGGCCATCCCGCCCTCGAGATGGAGCCCATGATGTAAGGCGTCGGCCGGGGGAGGGACTTCCGCCCTCCCCCCGGCCGGTTCGTGTTCCAACGATTTGCGCGGGTTGCGCATTGACGAAAGGAGTTAGGGATCATGGGACTCACGGGAATTCAGATCTACAAGCTGCTCCCCCAGACCAACTGTAAGGAGTGCGGGGAGCCCACCTGTCTCGCCTTCGCCATGAAGCTGGCGGCCGGCAAGGCCGAGCTGGACAAGTGCCCCTACGTGAGCGAGGAGTCGAAGGCCCAGCTCTCCGAGGCCAGCGCCCCGCCGATCCGGGAGGTCACCCTGGGCCAGGGCGACGCGGCCTGGAAGGTGGGCGGCGAGACCGTGAAGTACCGCCACGAGAAGACCTTCGTGAACCCCACGGCCATCGTGGTGGCCCTCACCAACGAACAGTCGGCCGACCAGGTGGATGCCCAGCTCAAGCTCCTGAACGAGCAGAGCTTCGAGCGGGTGGGTAAGACCCTGGCCCCCAACTGGGCGTTCCTCTGGGACCAGAAGAAGGACCAGGGGTCCTTCCTGGAGCTCGTGAACAAGGTCGGGGGCGCCACCGAGAAGGGGATCATCGTGTCCTCCGAGGACGTGGCCACCCTGAAGGCCGCGGCCGAGGCCCTGAAGGGCAAGAAGTTCGCGATCCACCCGGTCACCAAGGACAACGCCGACGAGCTCATCGCCTTCGCCAAGGAGGTGGGGGCCGTGCCGGTGGCCAAGGGCGACACCCTGGAGGACCTCGCGGCCGTGGGCGAGAAGATCGTGGCCGCGGGCCTGAAGGAGGCGCTTCTGGACACCGGCTGGAAGGGCATCCGGGAGACCGTGACCGCGAACATCGCGATCCGGAGGGCCGCGCTGGACAAGAAGTTCCGGCCCCTCGGGTTCCCCACCATCGCGTTCCCCTGCGCCATGACCGACCACGTCGAGCTCCAGGCCACCTACGCCGCGCTCCTCATCGACAAGTACGCCGGCGCCGTGGTGCTGAGCACCCTGGACCCGGCCGTGACCTATCCGCTGCTGGTGAACCGGCTCAACATCTACACCGACCCCCAGCGGCCCATGACCATGGACCAGGGCATCTACGAGATCAACAACCCGGGCCCGGACAGCCCGGTGATCGTCACGACGAACTTCGCCCTGACCTACTTCGTGGTGAGCGCCGAGGTCGAGGCGAGCCGCGTGCCCACCTGGCTCCTGATCATGGACACCGAGGGCATGAGCGTGCTGACCGCCTGGTCCGCCGGGAAGTTCGTGGCCGACGCCATCGCCCCGTTCGTGAAGAAGAGCGGCATCACCGAGAAGGTGAACCACCGCAAGCTGATCATCCCCGGCTACGTGGCCCAGATCTCCGGCGAGCTCCAGGAGGAGCTGGGCGAGGGCTGGGAGGTGGTGATCGGCACCCGCGAGGCGGCCGACATTCCGAAGTTCCTGAAGGACTACGTGGGCCAGTAACCCTGTGGTGGGCGCGGGCGGCGCCCCCGGGCGCCCCCGCGCCGCTTCGATTCGGAGGAACGAGATGAAAATCTTCACGATTGCCGAGAGCATCAACATCATGAGCAAGACGATCGGGCCCGCGATCCGCGAGAAGAACAAGGGCCCGATCCAGAAGATGGCCGAGGAGGAGCTGGCGGCCGGCGCCGACATGCTCGACCTGAACCTGGGCCCCGCCCGGAAGGCCGGCGACGAGATGATGCGCTGGCTCGTCGAGACCGTGCAGGAGGTCAAGAAGGACGTCCGGCTGGCGCTCGACACCACGAACACCGCCGCCGTGGAGGCGGGTCTGCAGGTGTGCAACGAGCGGGCGCTCATCAACTCCATCTCGGCCCAGCCCCAGAGCATGCAGGAGCGGCTGCCGCTGGTGAAGAAGTACGACGCCGACTTCGTGGCCCTGACCATGAGCGAGGAGGGGATTCCGCGGGACGCCAGCGAGCGGGCCGTGGCGCTCACCACCATCATGGCCATGGGCGACGAGCTCGGGATCGACCACGCCCGGTACTGGGTGGACCCGATCGTGCTCCCGGTGTCGGTGGACATCAACCAGGTGAAGGCCTACATGGAGTTCCTGCCCATGGTGAAGGACATCATCCCCGGGGCCACGAACACCTGCGGGCTTTCCAACGTGTCGAACGGCGCTCCCAACGAGCTGCGGCCCATCCTGAACCGGGTGTACCTGATGATGCTCTACCACCTGGGCCAGGAGTCGGCGATCGTGGACTCCTACGACGCCGAGATGATGGCGATCTGCCGCGGCGAGCGGATGGACCAGGTGGAGTACGTCGGCAAGCTCATGAACGGCGAGGACGTCCAGCCCACGAACGACACCGAGAAGATGCTCTACAAGACCTTCAAGGTGCTAAACGGCGACGTGCTCTACTCCCACAGCTGGCTCGAGGACTAACGGGTCCGTTCCGACCGTTCGGAACCCTGCGCCCCGGGCCCCACGGCCCGGGGCGTTTCATTCCGGGGGGACCGGTAGGGCCATGCGGGAAACGAACCGGGAGGGGTGGGGG
>CAZUYO010000233.1:0-4758 GCA_964624725.1 uncultured Thermodesulfobacteriota bacterium | reverse complement strand
CCCTCCCCCGGTGGGAGGGGGACAGGGGGAGGGGGTAGCCGTCCCAACGTCCTAACGTCCTAACGTCCCAGCGTCCGCACGGTCTCCCAGAACCCCCGGAGCAGGGCCAGGCCCACCCGCTGGCTCTTCTCGGGGTGGAACTGGCAGGCGAACAGGTTGTCCCGGGCCACCGCTGCGGCGAACTCCACCCCGTACTCCGTGGTGGCCACCACCACCTCCGGGTCCTCGGGCACCGGGTAGTAGGAGTGGACGAAATAGACATACGCCCCGTCGGGCACCCCCGAGAGCACCGGGTGCTCCCGGACCTTGCGCAGCCGGTTCCACCCCATGTGGGGCACCTTGCGCCGCTCGGCCGCCCCGGGCTCGGGGTGGGGGAACCGCACCACCCGGCCCCGCAGGATGCCGAGGCCCGGCACGGGGCCGTTCTCGTCGCTCTCGTCGAACAGCAGCTGGTACCCCACGCAGATCCCCAGGAACGGGGTGCCCGCGAGGATCCGGTCGCGCACCACCTGGGCGAGCCCGAAGGCCTCGAGCTTTCGCAGGCAGTCCCCGAACTCCCCCTGGCCGGGCAGCACCAGGGCCGCGGCGTCCCGCACCCGGGCCGGGTCGCGGGTCACCACCGCCGGGGCGCCCACGTGCTCCAGGGCCTTTTCCACGCTCCGGAGGTTCCCGGAGTCGTAATCCAGGACCGCCACCTCCACGGTCACAGGCTCCCCTTGGTCGAAGGCACCCCGGCCCGCCTCGGGTCCGGCGAGGCCGCCCGGCGGAGGGCCCGGCCGAAGGCCTTGAACACGGCCTCGATCCGGTGGTGGTTGTTCCGGCCGGCGAGCACCCGGACGTGGAGCGTGACGCCGGCGTTTCGCACCAGGGCCTCGAAGAACTCCCGGAAGAGCTCGGTGTCCAGGTCCCCCACCTTGCCCGGGGGGATGCCGTCGTCGTAGCTCAGGTGGGCCCGGCCCGAGAGGTCCAGGGCCACCTGGGCCAGGGCCTCGTCCATGGGCACCACGGCCTCCCCGAACCGCTCGAGCCCCCGGCGGTCGCCCAGGGCCTTCGCCAGGGCCTGGCCGAGGCAGATCCCCACGTCCTCCACGGTGTGGTGGGCGTCCACGTGGAGATCCCCCCGGGCCTCCACCTCCAGGTCCACGAGCCCGTGGACGGCCACGTGGGTCAGCATGTGGTCCAGGAACCCCACCCCGGTCTGGATCCGGTGGGCGCCGGCGCCGTCCAGGTCCAGCGCCAGTTTCACCCGGGTCTCCGCCGTCGTCCGCTCGATCTCGGCCCGTCTCGCCATCGGGTGCTCCGCCAACTGCCGTGAATGGGGAATCGAGGATCTGTCGCGGGTCGTAGGACGTCGTGCCGTCCTCACGTCCTCACGTCCTAGCGTCCGAACGTCCTACCGTCCCCCCGGCCCCCCTCTTCTCCACCGCCCGGGCGTGGGCCTCCAGGCCCTCGAGCCGGGCGATCCGCATCACCGGCTCGGCCAGCCGGCCCAGGGCCTCCCGGGAAAACGAGAGCACGCTGGAGCGCTTGAGAAAATCCTCCACCCCCAGGGGCGAGTAGAACCGCGCCGTCCCGGCCGTGGGCAGCACGTGGTTGGGGCCGGCCAGGTAGTCGCCGAGGCTCTCCGGCGTGTGGTGGCCCAGGAATACGGCCCCCGCGTGGCGGATCTTCCCCAGGAGGTCCCAGGGCCGCTCCACCGCGAGCTCCAGGTGCTCGGGCGCGACCCGGTTCGCCACCTCGGCCGCCACCTCCAAGGAGGGTACCACGAGCACGGCCCCGCGGTCCTCCCAGCTCTTCCTGGCGATCTCGCCCCGGGGCAGCCGGGCCAACTGGGCCTCCACCTCGGCGGCCACGTCCCGGGCGAAGGCCTCGTCCGTCGAGACCAGCGCGGCCGTCGCCCAGGGGTCATGCTCGGCCTGGCTCAGGAGGTCGGCCGCGATCCAGGCCGGCTCGCCCGAGCCGTCGCTCACCACCAGGATCTCGCTGGGGCCGGCCACCATGTCGATGCCCACCCGGCCGAACACCATCCGCTTGGCCGTGGCCACGTAGATGTTGCCCGGGCCCACGATCTTGTCCACCCGGGGCACGGTGGGGGTGCCGTAGGCGAGCGCGGCCACGGCCTGGGCCCCGCCGATCCGGTACACCTCCCGCACGCCGGCGAGCCAGGCCGCGCCCAGCACGTAGGGGTTCGCCCGGCCCCCGGGGGTCGGGGTCACCATGACGATCCGCCCCACCCCCGCCACCCGGGCGGGCACGGCGTTCATGAACACGCTCGAGGGGTACGCGGCCGTCCCCCCGGGCACGTAGATCCCCACGGCGTCGAGGGGGGTCACCCGCTGGCCCAGCACCACCCCGTCCTCGTCGGCAAACCACGACTGGGGCTTCTGGCGCTCGTGGAACGCCCGGATCCGGGCCTCGGCGAGTTCCAGGGCGGCCCGGTCCTCGGCCGGGAGCCCCTCCCACGCCGCCTCGAGCTCGGCCTCGGGGATCCGGAGATCCGCGGGGGAGAGATCGAGCCCGTCGAACCGCGCCGTGTACCGGCACAGGGCCTCGTCCCCCTCCCGGGCCACGGCCTCCAGGATCTCCCGCACGGCCTGCTCCACCTCGGCCACCCCGGCCTCGGCCCCCCGCTCGGTCAGGCGGGCGAGGAGTGCCTCGGCCTCGGGGGTTCCCCAGCGCGCCACCGGTTTCATGCCGCCTCCCTCCGCTCCCGAAACCGCCGGATCAGCTCCGAGATCTCCCGGGTCCGGGTCTTCATGGACGCCCGGTTCACGATGAGCCGGCAGGTGGACTCGAGGATCGTCTCGAGCTCCACGAGCCCGTTCCGCCGCAGGGTCTCGCCGGTGCTCACCAGGTCCACGATCACCTCCGAAAGGCCCACCAGGGGGGCGAGCTCGATGGAGCCGTAGAGCTTGATCACCTCGGCCTGCACGCCCTTGGCCCGGAAGTGGGCCTCGGCGAGCCGGGGATACTTGGTGGCCACCCGCAGGTGGGACCGGCCCGGGTCGGGCACCCGGTCGGCCGGCGCCGCCACGGCGAGCCGGCAGTACCCGAACCCGAGATCCAGGGGCTCGTACACCTGGGGCTCCTGCTCCAGGAGCACGTCCCGGCCCACGATCCCCAGGTCGGCCGCGCCGTGCTCCACGTAGGTGGGCACGTCCTGGCCCCGGACCACGAGGAACCGGTAGGGGGGCGCGTCGAACCGCAGGAGCCGCGAGTCCGACTGGGCCACCGACGCGGGGATGCCGCAGGACTCCAGGAACGCCGCGGAATCCTCGAGAATCCGCCCCTTGGGCAGGGCGAAGGTGATCGGCTCGTGTTCACCCACTTGTTGCGCTCTCCGTTTCGGCTTCCGGCCGGGCGGCCCGGTCACGACCGCCGTCCCCAAACGGGGATCACGGGTTCTCCTGGATCCGCCGGACCCGGGCCCCCAGGGCGGCCAGCTTTTCCTCGATCCGCTCGTACCCCCGGTCCAGGTGATACACCCGGGACACCACCGTGGTACCCTCGGCCACGAGCCCCGCGAGCACCAGGGCGGCGCTGGCCCGGAGATCGGTGGCCATCACCCGGGCCCCCGAGAGCCGCTCCACCCCCCGGACCACCGCGCTTCCCCCCTCCACCCGGATGTCGGCGCCCATGCGGTTCAGTTCGGGCACGTGCATGAACCGGTTCTCGAACACGGTCTCGGTGATCACGCTGAGGCCCCGGCCCACGGCCATGAGGGCCATGAACTGGGCCTGCATGTCGGTGGGGAACCCGGGGTACGGCCCGGTGCGCACGTCCACGCTCCGGGAACGGCCGTTGCCCCGCACCCGGATCCCGCCGCTCTCCGGTTCCACCCGGTACCCGGCCTGGCGCACCTTCTGGACGAGGGCGTCCAGGTGCTCGGGCACCGCCCCCCGCACGAACACCTCGCCCCCGCACAGGGCCCCGGCCACCAGGAAGGTGCCCGCCTCGATCCGGTCGGGGATGGGGTCGTGGTCGTAGGGGCCGAGGCGGTCCACGCCCTCGATCTCCACCACGGCCGACCCGGCCCCCCGGACCCGGGCCCCCATGGCCGTGAGGCACCGGGCCAGGTCCTCCACCTCGGGCTCCCGGGCGGCGTTCTCGATCACGGTGCGGCCCCGGGCCAGGGCCGCGGCCATCATGAGATTCTCGGTGCCGGTCACGGTGGGCAGGTCGAGCACGATCCGGGCCCCCTCGAGCCGCGGGGCCTCCACCTCCACGTACCCGTGCTCGAGCCGGATCCGGGCCCCCATGGCCTCGAGCCCCTTGAGGTGCATGTCGATGGGCCGGGCGCCGATGGCGCACCCCCCCGGCAGGCTCACCCGGGCCCGGCCGAACCGGGCCACCAGGGGCCCCAGCACCAGCACCGACGCCCGCATGGTCTTCACGAGCTCGTAGGGCGCCTCGAGCCCCCCGACCCCGGAGGCGTCGATCCGCATCCCATCGGCCTCAAACGCCACCGAGGCGCCCAGGTGCTCCAGCAGCCGGGCCAGGGTGCGCACGTCGCTCAGCCGGGGCACCCGGCGGAGCCGGCACGGCCCCTCGGCCAGAAGCGCCGCCGCCATGAGCGGGAGCACCGCGTTTTTGGCCGGGCTGACGGTCACCTCCCCCGACAGCCGGGCCCCGCCCTCGATCTCGATCGCGTCCATGGGTTGAGTCGCTCGGAAGCTTGGAAGCTAGAAAGCTAGAAAGCGCATAGCGACGCTGGGGCTGGGGGCTCCGACGAAGCGCAACAGCCGAGCAGCCCGGGCC
>CAZUYO010000232.1:0-4807 GCA_964624725.1 uncultured Thermodesulfobacteriota bacterium | reverse complement strand
CGGTACGGGGACCATGCGGACCTGGAGCCGGTCGCGTCCGTGCAGGAGGCGGAGGGCCTGACGCTGGTCGTTCCCAAATCCAGGGCCGACGAAAGGGGCCTGGGGTATGAGGGCGTGTTCCGGTGGATCGCGTTGCGCGTCCATTCGAGCCTGGAGGCGGTGGGGTTGACGGCGGCGTTTTCGGGCAGGCTGGCCGAGCGTGGAATCAGCGCAAACGTGGTCGCGGGCTACCACCACGATCACATCTTCGTACCGAAGGCGCAGGCGGAGGAAGCCCTGGCGGCCCTCGAGGAGCTTTCCCGGAGCGCCGGCGCGCGGGGATGAGCCGGGAGCCGACGGGCGGGCGACGGGGGAGGGGAGCCCAAGGTGCCGCGGCCCGTGAGGCCCCGGGCCGGCCGCCCGTGGAGACTCCGGGGACAACGAAGCCCGTGAAAAAAGCGGGGCCCCTTGGGGCCCCGCTTTGGTGTCGTGCGTCGGAACGGCCTACTTCTGGGCCACGGTGGCGGCCGGGGCCGGCGCCCGGGCGGTTTTCGCCGGCGCGTGGTCGGGCGTGGCCGACCAGACCATGAGCGCCAGGGCCAGGGCGGCGAGGGCCGCAGGGAAGAGCTTGCCGTTGTACCGGGCCGGGTCGTAGTCGAGCCAGCCGTGGATCCGGTCCACCTCCCGAAGCACCTTCTCGTCCTTCTCCCCGCCGGTCACGAGGCTCACCACGATCGTCACGAACCAGGCGGCGGAGGCCGTGAAGATGGCGGCCACCAGGTGCCCCAGGGGCCCGAGGTTCACGAGCTGGAGCCCGAAGAGCTGCCCCTTGGTCCACCACAGCACCACCGAGAGCACCCCGCCCACCACCATGCCGGCGATGGCCCCGGCGCGGTTCGCGCCCTTCCACCAGATGCCGAGGATGAGCACCGGGGTGAAGGTGGAGGCCGAGACCACGTAGGCCCAGATGACGCTCGTGAGCAGGAACTCGGGCGGCCGAAGCGCGAGCAGGATCGTCACGAGCCCGCCGAAGGCCGTGAAGAAGAGGCCCATCTTCATCTTCCGGCGGTCGTCGGCCTCGGGGAAGATCGTGGTGTAGATGTCGTGGCCGATGCCGGTGCCGATCACCATAAGAAGGCCGCCCACGGTGGAGAGCCCCGCGGCCAGGGCGCCGGCGATGGGAAGGGCCGCCACCCAGGCCGGGGTGAAGGCCTGGCTCATGATCACCACGAGCAGGTCGGCCTCCTTCGGGTCGATGGCGAGGCCCTGGGCGTTTAGCACCTTGGTGGTGTAGAGCTTGGCCGCGAACCCGATGGCGAAGGTGGTGAAGAACACGAGCCCGATGAAGAAGATGCCCCAGAGGGTGGCCTTCTTGCCCTCCCGCACGCTGGGCGCGGTGAAGTAGCGCATGGCGATGTGGGGCAGCCCGATCGTGCCCATGGCGAGGCTCAGCACGATGCCCGTGTAGTACTTGAAGCTCACCGGGATCTTGCCGCTCACCGTGGTGAACGGGTCGAAGTAGGTGGGAAGCGCCGCCACCATCTCAGGCACGAGCTTCGTGTACCCGAAGGGCGGGAACAGGGCTCCGGGGCCGGCGTTCAGCTTCCACAGGATGATGGAGGTGGGGAGCACCAGGGCGATGCCCATGATGATCGCCTGGAGGGTCTGGTTGTACGACAGGCCGTACATGCCGCCGATGGTGACGTAGAGGGTCACCACGATGCCGCCCACCACGAGCCCGGTGGTGTAGTCCCAGTGGAACATCACCTGGAACACGTTGCCGATGCCCTTCATCTGGCCCACCAGGTAGAGCTGGGCCAAGAGGATCATGCACAGCACCGAGATGATCTTCGCGGTGTTCCCGTAGCGCTCGCCGATGAACTGCATGCTGGTGAACTTGCCCCACCGACGAAGGCTCGGCGCCACGCTCACGGAGATCAGCACGAACCCGCTGAGCCAGCTCATCACGAAGGCCACGAGCAGGAACTGGAGCTTCCACAAAAGGGCCGTGAACCCCAGGAAGGTGGCCAGGCTCATGTAGTTGGAGGTCATGGCGAGCCCGTTCGAGAGGGCCCCGATGCCCCGGCCCGCCGTGTAGTAGTCGTCGGAGGTGGCCACCCGGCGCTTGGACCACCAGCCCACCCACAGGAACAGGGTGACCATGGCCAGGGTGTACACGAGCCCCAGGGTCGAGAGGCTCTGGGTGGGCTCGAACGTGTAGGTCTGCATGCCGTCGGCCGCCCACGACGCCGCGGGCGCCAGGGCCAGGGCGGCGGGCAGGGCCCCTCGGATCGCGCGCCTCATCGCTCCCCTCCCGCGGCCGCCCGGGCCTCGACCTCGGCCGTGCGGCGGCTCGTCTCCACGATCTCCTGGTCGATCTTCTCGCTCACCCGGATGTAGAGGGCGTACAAGGGCATCAGGACCACCCAGCCCAGGAACAGGGTGAGGAAGTAGTGGGCCGGGAACCCGAACATCTCGATCTCGGTCAGCTTCGGAAACCAGAAATACAGCGGGTAGATGTGGGTCAGGAACGCCGCGACCACGAACGCGGTCAGGGCGAGCCAGCACTCCTTGCGGTACGCCGAACGCATGAAAGCTCCTTTCCTCCTGTAGGGATGGCGGTCTCCAACGGACCCGCCGGAACCGAAGCGCAGCGCCCCCGTTGGCGGCGCCCGCCCGGGTCGGGGCCGCGCGAAAGCGACCAAACGTTTGGTCGAATGGGGGGCCGAAAGGAAGGGGCGGCCCCGGCCGTGGGCCGCCCCGAGTTCGGTGGGATCAGGCGGTCTTGCCGAGCTTTCGCTCCTCCTCCCTCTTGCGGAGCTCGACCCGCCGGATCTTTCCGGACACGGTCTTGGGCAGTTCGGTGACGAACTCGATCTCCCGCGGGTACTTGTAGGGCGCGGTCTCCTTCTTGACGTGCTCCTGGAGTTCCTTCACGAGCTCGTCCGAGGGCTCAAACCCCGGGGCCAGGATGACGAAGGCCTTGACGATGGTGCCCCGCAGGGGGTCCGGGGAGCCCACCACCGCGCTCTCGGCCACGGCGGGGTGGCTCTGCAGGGCGCTCTCCACCTCGAAGGGCCCGATCCGGTACCCGGAGGCCTTGATCACGTCGTCGGCGCGGCCCACGAACCAGAAGTACCCGTCCTCGTCCTTGTAGGCCTTGTCGCCGGTGTAGTACCAGTCGCCCACGAACGCCTCGGCGGTGGCCTCCTCGTTGCGCCAGTACCCCTGGAAGAGCCCCACCGGGTGCTCGGGCTTTACCTTCACCGCGATGTGGCCCTCCTCGCCCACGGGCACGGGGTTGCCGTCGTCGTCCACCACCTCCACGTGGAACCCGGGGGTGGGCTTGCCCATGGAGCCGAACTTCACCGGCATGCAGGGGTAGTTGGCGATGAGGTTCACGGTCTCGGTCTGGCCGAACCCATCGTAGATCGTGGTGCCGGTGTGCTCCTTCCAGACCTTGATCACCTCGGGGTTCAGGGGTTCCCCGGCCGAGCAGGAGTGGCGGATGCTGGAGAGGTCGTACTGCGTGAGATCCTCGAGGATCAGCATCCGGTAGGCCGTGGGCGGGGCGCAGAACGTGGTGACCCCGCACTTCTCGATGAGCTTCAGGTGGGTCTTGGCGTCGAACTTGCCGGAGGCGTCGTGGACCATGACGGCCGCCCCGATCTGCCACTGGCCAAAGAGTTTCCCCCAGGCGGCCTTGGCCCAGCCGGTGTCCGACAGGGTCCAGTGGAGGTCCGTGGGCTTCAGGTCCTGCCAGAACTTGGCCGTGATGATGTGGCCGATGCCGTAGGAGGCCTGGGTGTGGGGCACCATCTTGGGGTACTTGGTGGTGCCCGAGGTGAAGTAGATGAGCATGATGTCGTCCGACCGGGTGGGCTCCACCTCGCTGCGGTCGAGCTTGGGCGAGGCCTTGGCCATCAGGTCCTCGAACGAGAGCCACCCCTCGGCCGGGCCGCCCACCGCGATGGTGTGCTTCATGGTGGGGCACTCGCCCCGCACGGCGTCGAGCTTGTCCACGTGCTCGTGCCACATCACGGCGCCCGAGGCCTCGGCCTGGTTCACCCGGTAGCGCACGTCGTTGGGCACCAGGATGTTGGGGGAGGGCAGCGGGATCACGCCGAGCTTGAAGCTCCCGAGCATCACCGCGTACCACTCCACGGTCCGGGGCACCATCACGAAGAGCCGGTCGCCCTTCTTGAACCCGAGGTCCCGGAGCACGTTGGCGAACCGGTTCGACAGCTGCATCAGGTCGAAGAAGCTGTACTTGCGGATGTCCTCGCCGGTGCGGTCGGCCCACACCATGGCGAGCTTCGAGCGGTCCTGGGCCCACCGGTCGATCACGTCGAACCCGTAGTTGAAGTACTCGGGCACGTTCAGTCGGAACGTCCGGCAAACCTCGTCATAATCGGCCATGTTGGGGCCGTCGAGGTTCACCGGAATGTTGTCGTAGGGGGTCACGAGGTCCATGGCATCTCCTCCGCGATGGGTGTTGGGCCGGCCCATCCATAAAGGTGAAAAACGTTCACGGTGGCAGAACATAGCACGGCGCTTTCCCGGGGTTCAACACCAAACTTCAGTTTGAGTGAAAATTCTTCAGTAGAAATAAAACGCGGTGTGCGGATTTTCAAACAACCGGTCGGTGGGCGGCGCTCCCCAGGGGCGCGTGTGGGCCCCCCGAGGAGTCGGGGCGACCGAGGGACCGCCGGCCCGGCTCCGGTGGCGGCGGGGAGGCGGTTTTGCTAAAAGGTACGCGGGGGTCCTGCCCGGCGGGGCCGCCGTGTCAGGGGCCAGAATTCAGAGGTCAGAGGTCAGAGAACCCCCT
>CAZUYO010000231.1:0-4849 GCA_964624725.1 uncultured Thermodesulfobacteriota bacterium | reverse complement strand
CCGTCAGAGCGTGAGCAGGGTCACCACGGCGTGAGCGAGGAGGCTTCCGGCCTGGTCCCGGGCCTGCACCTGCACGGTGGCGACCCGCCGGCCGAGCCGCAGGACGTCCGCGCGCGCCGTGATCCGGGCGCCGGGCCCGGCCGGCCGCATGAAGTGGACCTCCAGGCCCTCGGTGGTGAGCTTGAGCCCCGACGGAAGGAGCCGGCCGGGGAAAAACGCCACCGTGTCCACCAAGGCGGCCAGCACCCCGCCGTGGAGCCCCCCCAGATAGTTGCCGTGGCGGGCGTCCACCGTGACCGCCATCTCGGCCGCGTCGGCCGTGACCTCCAACAGTTCGAACCCCAGATGCCGGGCGAGCCCGATGCCGGCGAAGATCTCCCGGGCCCGATCGTTCCAGTACGCCTCTTCCACGATTCCCTCTGTGTTCCAAGAAACGGCAGTCCGCGGTCGTCGGTCCCCGGTCTCCGGTCCCCCGATTCCCCCCGCTGCGGTCCGCCGTAGGACCGACAGCCGAAGGCTACGGTTCCTGCGAGCGTGACGTCGCCCAGCCTGTGGGGAATTCCGAGGAACTTCCCGTTGGGCGACTGGGCCGCTTGGCGGCTGAAAATCTTTGGGGTTCCAGCGCCTTTGCCCGTCCCGATCTGTGGGAGCGGCTTCCCTACCGGGGGCCTGAGGACAGAGCTCCGGGGCCGGAAACCGCTTGTCCTCCGGTCAGGGGCACCGGACGCCCGGATGCCCCGGAGCCGAAGCCGGGCTTACTTATCGGATTCCGGGGGAAACTTCCAGCCCGAAACGGCCTCCGAACAGAAGAAACCCCGCGGGGGGACGCCCGCGGGGTTTCCGGAATAGACGGCGGGGGTGCCGCGTTCCCGCCTTGATCAGAAGTACGCCTCCCTCGGGAGCGTTCGGATGGTGCTGTAGGCCTCCAGGGTCTTCTGGGCCTGGGTGAGGAGGGTTCGCACCCGGCCGAGGAGATCCTTCGAGAAGGCCAGGTTGTGGATGGGGTTGCCGCGCTCGAAGAGCTTCAGGTTCTTCTCGGCGTTGTTCACCAGATCCTGGGCGTCGTAGGTGTACTTGCCCTCCCGCATGGCGGCCAGGATCTTGCGCTGGGTGTCCTGGAGCATCGTCCGAAGGGTCGCGACCTCGGCCTTAAGACCCTTGGCCTCCTCCTCCCACTCGTCCACCATGGCGCCGTAGGATTCGTCCCCGTCGTGGCATTCCACGCAGGCCGCCTTGATGCCCTCCACCGTGTTTTCCTCGCCGGCGGCGACCTGGGCGTGGCACTCCTCGCACCCCACGGCCTCGGCCATGGGATTCTTTTCGCCCCGCACGTCGCAGCTCTTCTCGTCGCAGGCGTTCTGGCCGTTGTAGAGGTTGTGATTGTCCACGTGGCAGTCCTGGCACTCCACGGCACCGGCGCCCTCGCCGTGGTGGCACTCGTTGCAGTTCTGGAGAACCGTCTGGCCGTGGCGCTCCCGCGGGGTGTGACACTCCAGGCATTCCAACCCCTCGTCCTCGACGTGTATGTCGTGGGGGAACGACACGTTCCCGAACGGCACGGGCTGGGTCTCGATGCACTCCACGCAGGAGTGGCACAGCTGCGTGCAGCCCGTGGGGGGCACCGTCTGCCGCGCGGCGTAGCCGGGCTCCACCAGGGCCTTCACCTTCTCGGCCCGCTCCTGGACGTCGGCCAGGATGCGCAGCGCGTAGTCCACGTTGTGCAGTCCCCGACCCCGGCGCACGAACGAGAGGTTTCGCTCGGCCGCCTCGACCAGGGCGGCGGCCTGGGGCTTCGCGTCCTTCGAGGCGTTGCGCAGGGCCGCCCGGGCGTCGAGGAGCGCCTTTTCGGCCTTCTCCATCTCCTCGGTCAGGAGCTGTTTCCAGTGCCGGGCCATGTCGTCGTACCCCTTGCCGTGGCAGTCGGCGCACGACTGGATGACCTGCTCGTAGCTCAGCCGCAGGCTCGACGCGATGCCGGTGGGGGTTTTCTTCACGGCCACGTGACAGCTGCCGCAGTCGGCGTGGGCCAGGTACATCGGGTTCGGCGTTTCGGGCACCCCCTCCGCTCCCTTGCCCATGTACAGATTCCGGGTGAGCTCGTGCTGATCGAGGGTGTGGCACTTCAGGCAGTCGGTGTCGTAGTGATACCCCTTGGTCCGGGGCCGGAGGGCCGCCTGGGCCATCTTCTCCAGGGCCTCCGGCATCTCGTCGCCCGGCCGGACGATGTGGTGCTCGATCACCGAGTGGCACCGGAAGCACTCGACCTTGTGCTCCGTCACGTGGTTGCGGTGGATCTCCTCGCTCGCGTGCTCCCCGTAGAGGATCCGCGGCTCAGAGTGGCACTGCACGCAGGTGTTGTCCTTGAGATGCCCGTCCCCGAACACCACGTCGAAATGGCACTGCTGGCAGTACACGCCGTGTTCCAGGTACTCCTGGTGCACGAACGGCATGTTCTCGTTGGCGTTGATGAACACCTTGGCCCGCAGCTGGGCGTGGCAGAGCTGGCAGTCCGCCATCTCCGGGTGCTCCTCCCGGTTCATGAAGTGGCACACGAAGCAGGTGCTCTCGGTGACCGTGAGGTGTTCGCCCTGCACGATCTGGGAGTGGCAGGTCACGCACCGCAGCTTCTTCCCCCGCCGCAGTTCCCCCAGGTGCGACCCGTGGCTGAACCTCACCCCCTTGAAGGTGAGGACCTTTTCTGCGAGATCCCCCGTGTTGTGGCACCCCTCCCGAAGGCAGCTGGCGTCGCTGATCTGGGTGTGGGGCCGGGTCGGCGCGGTCCCGGTGAGCTTCATCCACAGGTGCATCTGGGCCTTCCACTTGCCCTTGAGCTCGCTCAGCAACCCCGGCTCGAAGTGGCACTCGATGCACAGGACCTCCCGGTGGCTCGACTGGGCCCAGGAGTCGATGTACGGCTGCATATTGTGACACATGGCGCAAAACTTCGGGGAGGCCGAAGCCTTCAGCATCCCAAACAGGGCGATCACGAGGACCACCACCGCGACCACCGCAAACACCAGCATCCCCTTCCAGTGGCGCCGGATGCCCACAAAGATCACCCGAAACAGATCTCTCAAGAAATCCACCATCAAAGTCCATAGTTCGCGGATCATCTCCCCACACCTCCCTTCCGAAAGAAAAAGAGAAACATCCTTGAAACATCGTGAAACACGTGAAACAGAACGACCTCTTGACATCGTTCTCTATCACGACCCCCGAACCGAACGCAAGGGGTGTCTAACCTAGACTTGAATAGTGACGTTTCGGAACCCCGACAAAACGAATCTACGATCCGTCAAATCAAGAACGAATCCATGGGTGACTCCGCCCTCCGGCCGTGATAACCTTTTCCCTTCCTTGCCCCGGAGTCACCCGCCATGCGCCTTCTTGCACTTGCCATCCTGCTCACGTGCTACCTTCCCGGCGCCGCGGGCGCGTTCACCCTGCTCTACACCGTCGACGAGAGGGGCGAGGTCCTCCCCTGCGGGTGAAAGAAGAACCCGCGTGGCGGTCTGGCCAAGCGCGCAACCTACGTGGAACAGGCCCGCTCCGAAGGCCCCGTGCTCTTCGTGAGCGCCGGGAACTGCCTGTTCCGGCGCGAGGGGGTTCCCCCGAAGAAAAGGCGGGAAGCCGAGGTGACGGCCCGGCTCATGGTGGAGGCGTACAACGCCATGGGCCTCGACGCGTTCTCCGTGGGGGCCTACGACCTCTCCTTGGGCGTCGACTTCTTGCTGGAGCTGCAGAAGCGGGCAGCGTTCCCGGTTCTCAGCGCAAACCTCCTCGACCCCCACGGGGTCCCCTACTTCGAGGGGTTCCGGGTCGTCTCGGTGGCCGGGTTCCGGGTGGCCCTGGTGGGACTCCTGGACGACGACCTGAAACGGAGCAAGATCCCCGGCGCGGAGAAGATCCGGGTCGAGCCCCCCCTCAAGACCGCCAGCCGGCTCATTCCCCTGTTGGTCGGCGAGAAGCGCCCCGACCTCCTGGTCGTCCTCACCGACATGATGGACCGGGACCTACGAAAACTGGCCCTCTCCGGGCTTCCGATCGACGTCATCGTGGGTTCCTCCCGCCGCAACCAACTCTCGGTACCCGCGCAGGTGGGCGGCGCGCTCATCTGTACCCTGGACCGGGGGGGGAAAACCCTCGGACGGATCGACGTGGCGGAGGGGGACGGAACCGCCCCCCGGTTCCGAAACACCTTTGTTCCCCTGATGGAGAAAAGGTTTCCGGACCACCCGGCGATCGCCGCCCTCGTGTCGAAAGCGCTCGAACGGGTGAAGGAACTCCAGTCCAAGGCCATCCCGCAGGCCGCTTCTTCCGCGGCGGAGGGGTGCGGGCAGGAGTTCGTCGGCGCCCGGACCTGCCGGCGATGCCACCCGGGGCGGTACGATCACTGGGAAGGTACCCCCCACGCCGACGCCTACGCCGTGTTGCGCGCCAAAGGCAGGGAGTTCGACACCGAGTGCCTGGCCTGCCACACGGTGGCCTACGAATGCTCCGACGGGGAGGTGGACCGGCGCAGCATCGAGCGCTTCGCCAACGTGCAGTGCGAGTCGTGCCACGGCCCGGGCTCGGTCCACGTGGCCTCGGAGGGAAAAGCGCCGGTGGAAAAGGGCCTGGCCTGCCCCAAATGCCACACGCCGGAGCGATCGAACGAGGAGGGCGTGATCCGGAAGGCCCACGAGGTGTGCGCGGATTCGGGTGCGCCGACGGGGAATTAGGTGCGTCCGGGGTGCAGCCCCTAACGTCGGGCCCCTCCGGGGCCAACCCCGGCCGTCCTACGTAAACATCACTGGGAGGCTCCGCACCGGAGTAAGCGACCGACTACCGGGGCCAGAGCCATTTCAGG
>CAZUYO010000230.1:0-4852 GCA_964624725.1 uncultured Thermodesulfobacteriota bacterium | reverse complement strand
GCGAAACGCCGAACTCTACCACACGCTCGAAGAAAAGAAGGCCGCCGGGGTCGGCACACGGATCGGTGAACGCCTTTCCCTTTCGGGGCTCCTGGAGATCGAGGCCTCTTACGAACGCCGGGACGCCCGTTCCGGGGATGACGACGCGGCGAGCGACCTCGTGCTGGCCACGGCCCAACTGGGTTTCGAGGCCGCGATCCACGAGAACCTGAGCGCCACCTTGGTCCTCTTGTACGAAGAGGACGAGACCGACGGGGTCGAGGTGGACGAGGCCACCCTGGACTATCGCCGGGGCGCCTGGTTCGGCCGGTTCGGCCGGCAGTACGTGCCCTTCGGGGCGTTCCCGAGCCACTTCGTTTCCGACCCCCTCACGCTGGAGCTCGGGGAAACCCGGGAAACCGCCGCCCTCGTCGGGTACGAGCACGACCGGTTCACGCTGTCGCTCTTCGCCATGAACGGGGATGCCGAGAAGGTGAACGCCGCCGGCCAGGCCGAGGAGGATCACGCGAAGGACTGGGGCCTAAGCGCGGTCCTTCGGCCCCTGGAGGGGGTGGAACTCGGCGCAAGCCTCCTGTCGGACCTCGCCGACACCGACGCGGAGCTCCTCCCGGAGTACAGGGACCGGGTGGCCGGCTGGAGCGCCTACGCCGTCATCGCGGCGGGGCCGTTCGAGCTCTCCGGGGAACTCCTGGGCTCCCTCGGGGCCTTCGATGCCGCGGACCTCGACGAAGACGCCGACGGTTCCGGGGACCGCCCCCTCACCTGGAACCTGGAAGCCGCCTGGGACATCCGGCCGACCGTGGAGGTCGCCGCCCGCCTCGCCGGAAGCCGGGACCTCGCCGGCTTCCCCCGGCTCCAGGCCGGGGCGGTCGTGTCCTGGGGCCCCTGGGAGCGGGTGAGCCTCTCCCTCGAGTACCTCCACGCCGCCTTCGACGACGACTTCGAGCCCGACACCGCCTCCACCGACACCCTCACGGCCCAACTCGCCGTGGAGTTCTGATCGCCCGCTCCCTCGGGAGGGTTTCCCTCCCTCGCCCGGCCGGCCCTCGGGCCGGCCATTTTTTTCTCCCGGGCCCCGGGGCTTCCGGGCCCGTAGCCCCCGCGTCAGGACGAAACCGAGCCCACGCCCCCCCAAACAAAAAGGGCAAGGAGAACTCTCCCTGCCCTCGAAGCGAAGCGAGATGAAGAAGCCGATAGGAGAAAACGGCCTCCTACAGCTTCAGCACGATCATCAGGGCGATGACCAGGGCGTAGATCACCAGCGACTCGATCATGGCGAGGCCGATGATCATCGGGGTCACCAGCTTACCGCTGGCGGCGGGGTTGCGGGCGATGCCCTCCAGGGCGGCCGCAAGACCCTTCGACTGACCCAGGGCGCCGAACGCGGCGGCGATGGCGATGGCGAAGCCGGCCGAAAGGGCCAGCAGCCCCCGCAGGGCCAGGCTCTCCCCACCCTCGGCGGCCTCGGCGGCGAACGCGGGGGCGGCCAGGGCGATGGCCGTGAAGGCCATGGGTGCGATGGTCCAGATGCGCTTCAGCATGTCTCTCACCTCCTCTCTGTGGGGTTTTTGAAAAACGCGGTCCTTGTCCACGGGCCGCGTAGCCGAACCCTAATGCTCGCCGTGCTCGATGGCGCCCGACAGGTACACCATGGTGAGCAGCATGAACACGAAGGTCTGCACGAACGACACGAACAGGCCCAGCACCGAGGTGAACACCGGCACGGCCAGGGGCGCCAGCATGAAGAAGATGGCGCCGACCTTGTGGTCGCCCATGATGTTTCCGAACAGACGCAGGCTCAGGCTCATGGGCCGGGCCAGGTGCGAGATGATCTCGATGGGGATCATGAGCCAGGCGAGCCACCAGAACGGCCCCATGAAGTGCTTGAGGTACGCGAGCCCGTGCTCCTTGAACCCGTAGAGGTTGTAGGCCACAAACACCACCAGGGCGCAGGCCAGGGTGGTGTTCAGGTTGTCGGTGGGCGGGGCGAACCCGGGCACGAGCCCGGCGAGGTTCGAAAACAGGATGAAGAACGCGAGCGATCCCACCAGGTAGAGGAACCGCGGGGCCACCGGGCCCATGGAGTCCTCCATGATCTTCAGGATCCCGGAGACCATGAGCTCCATGAGGTTTCGCACCGTGAGCCGGTCGTCGGGAATCAGGTCCTCGTCCCGCTCGATCCGGTCCTTGATCTTGCCCCGGGCGATCACCACCAGGCACAGGATGATCAGGACGATCAGGATCGCGTTCGACACGTGGAACGCGGGCTCGCCGTTCGAGGGGTTGACGAAGTGTTCCTCGAGCTGCTTGAGCCCGGGGATCAGGGAACTCCAGAGAATGTCGTGGTGCCCTTCCGCAGCCATGAAACCCTGCCTCCCGATCTGGAACCCCGACGGGCCCGTCCCGCCGCTACCAGCCGATCAGCCGGAACACCGCCTCGGCCGTGATGGCGACGAAGATCGCGCCCAATCCGCACAACAGGCCGATGGGATCGACCCGAAACTTGACCACCAGCACCCCCACCAGGAGCATCAGCCCCGCGAACTTCGCCCAGTAGAGCCCGATGTTCACGGGGTTCGTGGACCCCTTGCCGAACACCGACTGGAGCACGGCCGCCATCACCTTGAAGTTGGCGGCCATGACGAGCCCGCCCAGCAGGATCCCCAGGCCGAACCGCCGCGAAACCGCGAGCCCCGCAAGGGTCCCCGCCGCCGTGAGCACCAGGTTGAACACCTGGATCCGGCGGATGCTGACGGGTTCGCCCGCGTCCTCCTCGGGTTCCCCCAACGGCGACTCAGGGGTCTCAGGGGGCGTCCGCATCGTCTTCCTTTTGCGCCTCGGCCCGTTCCAGGTTCCGGAGCACCCGGACCAGGCTGCGGAACCCGGCGATCACCCCGCAGACGAGCCAAAACAGGGTCATCCAGGGGCCGGTGCCGAGCCAGGTGTCGAGGGCGTACCCGATGCCGGCCCCGATCGCCACCGACATCCCCAGCTCCAGGGTGCCGGCGCTCACGTGGGTGATCAGACGAACCGTCTCGCGCCGAGGCGCCTTCATTCGGTACGCACCCCCCAGGTGCGCCCCACGGGCACCGTGAACAGCACGCCCTGGCCCCGCTTGTCCCACCCGCCCAGGATCCGGCCCAGGCCTTCGGCCAGGTGGTCCACCTTCTCGTCGGGCACCACCGAGAGGATCGTGCGGTTGAACGGCCGGGCGGGGGAGAACAGATCCCGGAACCCCGCGAAGATCGGAACCTCCTGGGAGAGGAACCGGGCCATTCCCTCGCTTTCGACGATCGTGGCCCCGCTCACCCCCTCCTCGAGGAAGTAGGTGAGCACCTCCTCGAGCTTTTCTTCGCGGTTCAGGACCAGGATGAGAAGCTGCATGGGCACGCCCCGGGGCGCCCGGAAACGCCCCCGGGCCGAAAAGTCGGCCCTCTATAGCACACGGCCGAAAAACGGGTCAACCGGGAATGGGAAAAGCGCCGGCGTCAGAACGATGCCAGCACCTCGTCGGCCGCCTCCACCGTGCGGGCGATGTCCTCGTCGGTGTGGGCAAGGCTCATGAACCCGGCCTCGAACTGGCTGGGGGCCAGGTTCACGCCCCGCTCCAGCATGCCCTGGAAGAACCGACCGAACGCCCCGGTGTCGCTCCGGAGAGCCGAGGCGTAGTCCGTGACCGGCCCTTCCTGGAAGAAGGTGGTGAACATCGAGCCCACCCGGGTGTGGAACGCCGGCACGCCCCGGCGAGAGAACACCTCGGCGATCCCGTCGCAGAGCGTCTTGGACTTCGCCTCGAGCTCCTCGTACACACCCGGCCGCCGCAGGAGCTTCAGCGTCACGAGCCCCGCGGTCATGGCGAGCGGGTTCCCCGACAGGGTCCCGGCCTGGTACACCGGCCCCACGGGCGCCACCTTCTCCATGATCTCGCGCTTTCCGCCGTAGGCGCCCACCGGGAGCCCGCCGCCGATGATCTTGCCCATCGTCGTGAGGTCGGGGGTCACCCCGAACCGCTCCTGGGCGCCGCCCAGGGCCACCCGGAACCCGCTCATCACCTCGTCGAAGATGAGCACGATCCCCTCCCGCTCGGTGATCTCCCGCAGCCCCTCCAGGTATCCGGGCTGGGGCGGGATGCAGCCCATGTTCCCGGGCACCGGCTCCACGATGAGGCAGGCGATCTGGCCCGGGTTGTCCCGGACCACCCGCTCGAACGCCTCGAGGTCGTTGTACGGGATGGTGAGGGTGTGCTTGGCGAAGTCCGCGGGCACCCCGGGGCTCGTGGGCACCCCGAAGGTGGTCGCGCCCGAGCCGGCCTTGACGAGCAGGGAGTCCCCGTGGCCGTGGTAGCAGCCCTCGCACTTCACGATCTTGTCCCGGCCGGTGTACCCCCGGGCCAGCCGGATCGCGCTCATGGTGGCCTCGGTGCCCGAGTTCACCATGCGCACCATCTCCACGCTCGGCACGATCTCGCACACGAGCTCGGCCATCTCCACCTCGAGCTCCGTGGGCGCCCCGAAGGACGTGCCGTCGGCCAGGGCCTTGGCGAGGGCCTCTCGCACCTCGGGGTGGTTGTGCCCCAGGATCATCGGGCCCCAGGAGCCCACGTAGTCGATGTAGGCGTTGCCGTCCGCGTCGTAGAGCCGGGCCCCCTCGGCCCGGGCGATGAACACGGGGTTCCCGCCCACCGCCCGAAACGCCCGCACCGGGCTGTTCACGCCGCCGGGGATGAACCGCTGGGCCTTCTCGAAAAGCTCGTGGGACCGGTCGTGGCGCATGGAATCCTCCGAAACGGAAAGGGGGAGCGAAGACCAGCGGGCATGGCTACCACGGCCCGGCCGTCCGATGCAACCTCGCC
>CAZUYO010000229.1:1879-4873 GCA_964624725.1 uncultured Thermodesulfobacteriota bacterium | reverse complement strand
ACGATGCCGTAGTGGGCCACCCGGAAGATGGGGGCCTTGGGGTCCTTGTTCACCGCCAGGATGAGCCCCGAGTCCTTCATGGCGGTCACGTGCTGGAACGCGCCGGAAATGCCGAGCGCGATGTAGACCTTGGGTTTGACGGTCTTCCCGGAGATGCCCACCTGGCGCTCCTTGGGGAGCCACCCCAGGTCCACCACCGGCCGGGAGCACGAAAGGGTCGCTCCCAGGGCCTCGGCGAGCTCCCGGGCCACGTCCAGGTCCTCGGGGTCGCCGATGCCCCGGCCCACGCTCACGAGCACGTCGGCCTGGGTGATGTCCACCTCGCCGGCGGCCTCCTGCACCCACTCCACGAACCGTCGGCCGAGGTCGGCCGGGAGGTCCTCCGTGACGGCTTCGGCGGCGCCGGCTTCCCTCCCCTCGGCCGGGGCGAACGCCCCTGGGCGCAGCGTGACCACGGCGGTGGGGGCCTCGGCCAGCCGCACCCGGGCCTGGAGCTTCCCGGCGTACACCGTGCGGGTCGCGGACAATCCCCCGTCGTCCGTCCCCAGGGCCGTGACGTCGGTCGCAAGCGGCGCCCCGAGCCGCGCGGCCAGGGCCGGGGCCCAGTCCATGCCGGCGGCCGAGTGGGCGCCCAGGATGAGACGCGGCCCCTCGGCCTCGGCCCGGCGCCCCAGGGCCTCCACCACGGCCGGGGCGTTCCCGCCCCGGAGCGTTTCGTGTTCGATCCGCACCACCCGGTCGAACCCGGCCGGCAGGGCGGCGGCCGGCCCCTCGGTCTCCCCCGGCCCCCCGAGCACGAACCCGGTGACCGGGCCGAGGCCCAGGCCCCGCGCCGCGGCCACGAGCTCGGCCGTGACCTCCCGGACCTCGCCGTTTCGGTGCTCCACCACCACCCAGACGCTCACAGCACACCTCCCTTGTCCCGGAGAATCTCCACCGCCCGCCGGGCCACCTCGGCCGGGCTGCCCTCGAGGATCTCGGCCTCCCGGCCCGGGGGCGGGGGCTCGAGGGCCTCGACCGTGAGCAGCCGTCCGGCCCGCTCCAGGGCGGCCGGGTCGAGGCCCAGGTCGGCCGGGGCCCTCACCTCCAGCGGCTTCGACCGGGCCTTGCGGATCCCCAGGATCGACACGTACCGGGGCTCGTTGATGCCGGTCTGGATGGTCACCACGGCCGGAAGCCGCAGTTCCACCCGCTCGAGCCACCCGGCCTCGAGCTCCCGGTCGCACACGATCCGGCCCTCCCCGAGCTCCAGCCGGCACACCAACGCGGCCCAGGGCAGGCCCAGGCGCGCGGCCACGCCCGGGCCCACCGCGGCGTAGCCGTCGTCCGCGGCCTGGGCGCCAAACAGGAGCAGATCGTACCCCTCGGCCTCGACGGCCTTGGCCAGGGCCTCGACCACGGCCGCGGGCCCCAGGCCGGGGAACGCCTCGTCCCAGATGCGCACGGCCCGGTCGGCCCCCACGGCCAGGCACCGCCGCAGGGAGTCCTCGTGGGCCTCGGGCCCGATCAGGTACGCCGTGAGGGTGCCGCCGGCGGCCTCCTTGAGCCGGGCGGCCTCCTCCAGGGCGAACCGGTCCCACTCGTTCATCTGGAACGGGAGATCCTCGGTGCGCACCGTGCGGCCGTCGTCGGCGATCCGAAGATCGGCCTCGGCCGCGTCGGGCACGTGCTTGACGAACACGGCTAGGTTCATGGGGGACTCCTTGTGACGGCTGGAAAGCTAGAAAGCTGGGAAGCTGGGAGGCGAAAAAGCGAAAACCCGCCTCACCCCTTCTCCGTGGTCTCCGTGTCCTCCGTGGTTTCGATCCCGGTTCGGCCCCCGCTCACCCCTCGATGGACGCGTCCTCGTCCGGGGCGACCGAGCGCCACACGAGCTCGGCCAGGTCCACGATCTCGAGGGCCTCCTCCAGGCCCGTGGTCTTCCGGGCGTCCTCCAGGGTCAGCAGGCAAAACGGGCAGGCCGTGACCACGGCCTGGGCCCCGAGCTCCACGGCGTCGCGCACCCGGCGCTGGGCGTTTCGCTCCCCCTCCCCCAGGCCCTCGAGCCACATGCGCCCCCCTCCGCCCTCGCAGCACAGGCTCCGCTCCCGGGAGCGGTCGAACTCCAGGCGCTCCACCCCCGGCACGGCGTCCACCACGGCCCGGGGCTCGTCGTAGATCCCGTTTTGCTTGCCCAGGTAGCAGGGGTCGTGGAACACGGCCCGCAGGGGCACCTCGCGCCGGAACGGGATCCGCCCCTCCCCGGCGAGCCGGGCGAGCACCTGGGCGTAGTGCTCGGCGGGGAGCGCCGGGGCGTAATCGTTCCGGAACGCGTTCATGCAGTGGGGCGAGGTGGTCAGGATCGCCTCGGGCCCCACCTCGTCAAACAGCGCCCGGTTCGCCTCGGCGAGCTCCTCGAAGAGCCCCAGCTCCCCGAGCCGCAGGATCTCGCTCCCGCAGCAGGTCTCCTCGGCGCCCAGGGTCGTGAACGGATACCCGGCGGCCGAAAGCACCCCGGCCAACGCCCGGGCCGCCCCCTGGCACCGGGGCTCGTAGGCCGGGGTGCATCCCACGAACCAGAGGTTCGGCGCCTCGTCCCCCTCCTCCAGGCTCGGCACCCCGAGCCCCTCGGCCCACTCGACGCGCTTGCGGCGGGACCGGCCCCAGGGGTTTCCGTGCTTGAGGGCCGACTCCAGGGCGTCCATCACGGTCTGGGGGATCCGGCCCTCCTCGATCTTGAGGGTGCGGATCGACCGGATCACGCCCACCGGCTCGAGGCCCCGGGGGCACCGGTCGGCGCAGGTGCGGCAGGCCGTGCAGTCCCACACCTCCTCGCGCTCCACGAGCGCCTCGCCGTCCTCCCGGAGGAGGGCCTCGTAGAGGAGCCGCCGGGAGTTCAGGGGCGAGCGCAGCCCCACCGGGCACCCGCCGGTGCACCGGCCGCACTGGAGGCAGGCGGCCAGCTCGAACCGCTCGGCCAGGGGAACACCTTCGATGTCTCGGAGCTTGGGCACG
>CAZUYO010000229.1:0-1779 GCA_964624725.1 uncultured Thermodesulfobacteriota bacterium | reverse complement strand
GACCCCGCGGGCCACGATCTGCTTCTCCACCTCTTTCGTGCCCTCGTAGATCTCCACGATCTTGGCGTCGCGGTACAGGCGCTCCACGTCGTTTTCCGCCAGGTACCCGTAGCCGCCGTGGAGCTGGAGGGCCTCGTCGGTCACCCGCACCCCGGTCTCGCCGGCGAGCCACTTCGCCATGGCGATGAGCTTGTGGTCCACCGTGCCGGCGTCCACCAGGGCCGCCGCCCGGTAGAGGAGGCTCCGGGCCGCCTCGATGCGGGTCGCCATCTCGGCCACCTTGAACTGCACCCCCTGGAACGCCCCCAGGGGCCGGCCGAACTGCTCCCGGGTGCGCACGTGGCGCACGGCCCGGTCGAGCGCCCCCTGGGCCACCCCGATGCCCTGGGCCGCCACGTGGAGCCGGGTGCGGTTGAAGAACTCCATGAACTGGCGGAACCCCTCGCCCCGGGTCCCGATCAGGTTCGAGGCCGGCACCCGCACCTCGTCGAGCACCACCTCGGCCGTGTCCGAGGCCCGGATGCCCATCTTGCGCTTGAGCTTCTGGGCCTTGTAGCCGGGCCGGTCGGTTTCCACGAGGATGCAGGAATGGCGCTTGTGGCGGTCGGGGGCGTGGGGTTCGGTGAGGCAGTACACGATGAGGAAGTCGGCCAGGGTGCCGTTGGTGATGAACATCTTGGTGCCCGAGATCACCCACTCGTCGCCGTCCAGGACGGCGGTGGTGCGGGCGGCCGAGATGTCGCTACCGGCGTCGGGTTCGGTGATGGCCGCGCCCATGATGGCCTCGCCCGTGGTGAGCGGCGGGAGGTACCGGCGCTTTTGCTCCTCGGTGCCGTAGAGGAGCAGGAGATCCGAGCCGAACACCACGGACCCCAGGGCCTGGCCGAGCCCGGGATCGGCCCGCCAGAACTCCTCCACCACCAGGCAGAACTCCAGGTACCCGAGCCCGGCGCCCCCGTACTCCTCGGGGAAGAAGAGCCCCTGGAACCCCAGGTCCGCGGCCTGGCGGTAGAGGTGTTTGGGGCACTCCTCCTTCTCGTCCGCCTCCCGGGCGTATTTGGGAAACTCGTTCTGGGCGAACTCCCGGGCGGCCTGCTGGATGTCCCGCTGCTCGGGCGTGAGGGCGAACTGGGTCACGGCTCACCTCCTCGTGTCGTCTCCCACCGGGGGGCCACCCCGTGGACGAAAATCCGGTAGAAATGGCCGGCCAGGGCCTCGGGGTCCACCGGGCCGTCGGGCCGGTACCACTGGAAGATCCAGTTCATCATCCCCAGGAGCGCGAAGGCCGTGACCGTGTCGTCGAGCCCGGCCCCGGGGTCCTTCACCCCGGCCACCAGGCGCCGGGCCATGGCGAGGTACCGGCGCTGGCGCGCCTTGAGCTCCTCGCGGCGCTCGGGGCCCACGGCGTCCACCGCCGTCGAAAGGAGGGTCAGCTCGTTGGGATGGGAGGTGAAGAACCCGACGTACCGGCGGATCCACTCCCGCACGCGCTCCTCGGGGGGCGCGTCCAGGGCCAGGGCCGCCTCGATGTCCTCGGTGACCCGGTCCATGGAGAACGAGAGGATCTCGTAGAGGAGATCCTCCTTCGACCGGTAGTAGTAGTAGAAGGCGGGTTTCGTGACCCCCAGGGCGTCGGCCACGTCCTGGAGCGTGGTGCGCTCGTAGCCCCGCCGGGCGAAGAGCCGCGCGCCCACCGCGAAGATCTGTTCCCGCCGGTCTTCCCGGGTAACGGGTTGAGCCACGGATCGCCTCGCTTGGGGGTGGAAGGGCCGGGCGGCC
>CAZUYO010000228.1:0-4875 GCA_964624725.1 uncultured Thermodesulfobacteriota bacterium | reverse complement strand
GAGCTTCGGGTGCCACGGCGACGCGAACTGGGACCCCACGGCCGCGGGCGGGTGCGATTTCTGCCACCTCGACACCGCGGACGTGGACGACTACACGTACAACAACGGCACGAAGGCCGTGCTGAACTCCGACGAGTGGAACTACTCGGGCCACGGGAAGGACACGGGCACCTACGACGGCTCGGGGAACTCCGCGGCGGCCCTTTCGGCCCCGGCCGACACGGAGGGCTGCGGATACTGCCACGACTCCGGGGTAGCCCACGGCACGGCCACGAACCCGTTCCGGCTCGCGAACAAGGGCGCGGTGAACGGGACCGGGGGCACCGACGGTGGCTGGAACGACGTGTGCCTCGTGTGCCACTCAAGCGCGGCCTCCGGGTACGACCCCGACGGGGCCGGCACCGGGTACGCGTCGAAGGACGGGATCGACGTGGACGAGAACCACTACGGCACGAAACACAACGCGGCCACGGACGGCGGCAACTTCTGCTGGGACTGCCACGATCCCCACGGCGATCGCTCGAGCGCGCCCTCGGGGAACATCTACATGGTCCAGTCCGCCGTCGCGAAGGTGTCCGACGGGACCTACGGCGTGCCGTCCACCACGGTGTCGCCGGTGTTCACGGCCAACACCACGGGCACGGACTACGCGAAGAGTTCCTCACCGTTTAACGGCATCTGTAACGTTTGCCACACGTCCACGAGCCACTACACCTCCACGAGCGGCGACGGCCACAACAGCACCAGCCGGTGCACGAACTGCCACGCCCACAACGGCGATTTCGCCCCCCAGGGCCACAAGGTGGGGGCGGCCTGCACCGGGTGCCACGTGGACCCGCAGGGGTCCCGCCGCGACATCCAGCTCGAGTTCGACGCGGCGGCCCAGCACGCGGGCACCTGGGCCCAGATCCAGAGTTCCGACTGCGAGCTGTGCCACTACGAGCCGAGCCAGGACGGCGTGGTGATCCTCAAGCAGTGGACCGGGACCTCGTCGTTCAACCAGGTCACCTATAACCCCTCGAATCTTGCGGCGGTGAACGTCGTGTGCCTGGGCTGCCACAGCGGCGCGGCCTACGCCAAGAGCTTCAGCGTGGGCGGGAGCCCGCCGGACGTGGGGTACTACGCGTCGACCACCACCTACAACTCCCACAACTATCCGCCGACAAACGACGCGTCGCCGGGAACGGTCACGACGGTGTACAACACGACCCCGGTGCTCACCAAGGCCCGGTCGCCCCACTACCGGCCCGGCACTAACGACGCCAAGGGGCAGGACTTCACCACCGTGTTCAGCGACACGAACCCGGTGGCCTGCCTCAACTGCCACCCGAGCCACGGGTCGGACTACACCTCGCCTGCGAACTACGGGGTGTCGAAAACGGCCGACGGCGACGCCGGGTGGACCCTCGCCCCCGGCGGCGTGATGGTGGGCGGGAACCCCTCGGCCCTCTCCGGCGTGGGCGTGGACTACGCGAACGAGGGCACCCCCGCCGACGGCGACCATTTCTGCTGGGACTGCCACGACGCGGCCGGGGTGAACGACCTCCGGGGCGACTCCAACGCCGAGACCGTGTCGCCGGGGAACAACATCACCCACTGGCAGGGCACCTGGACCCGGCCTTCGGCGCCCTTCGCGTACAAGAGCGGCCAGTTCCGCTCGAGCCACTTCTCCCCGAGCGAGATCACGGGGGGCTACACGAACGGCAACTGGAACAGCCGGTTCGCGAAGATGCAGTGCCTCTCCTGCCACGACCCCCACGGGAACCCCACGGACGGCCAGTACTACGCCTGGGCCCTCAAGGGCACCTGGATGACCTCGCCCTACAAGGAGGACCGGGTCTGCAACGCCCCGTCCACGAGCGTGACCTACACCCTCCCGACGAGCGGGTTCACGAACAACTTCCGGCTCGACTACCGGGACTCGGACACGAAGTTCGACGCGGGCCTGCGTACGCAGCCCAACAAGACCTGGAACAACCCCCCGGACATCGGCCACGGCTACCTTGCGAGCGAGGGGGCGGGCACGGCGAAGACCGGCAACGGCAACGACGGGTACTTCATCGACGACAACACGTTCGGCGTCTACAACTCGGCCGGCAAGGTCTGGCCGGCCTACTACTACGCCACCGACCGGGACGGCGACAACCGCACGATCTCGGCCGGGTCGGTGAGCGAGACGGCCGACCAGTACGGGGGGCTCTGCGCCAAGTGCCACGCCGACTCGGCCACCCAGACCGGGGCCCAGCTCATCAGCCGGCTCATCACGGAGTGGTCGGGCCACGCCACGGTGAAGGGCGCCTCCGCCGCCCAGAACGACATCCTGACCCCGAACCAGGCCCGGCACATGCACGCCAACGAGGGCATGCTGAACTCGAACCGCACGGAATCCAACGTGCGGCTGATCAACTCCGTCAACCGGCCCAACTCCTCGGGGGCGTTCGGGTGGGCGATCCAGCCCGCCGCCCAGCAGACGAACGGGTACAAGCTCAAGTACCACAACTTCACCTGCTCCAAGTGCCACACCCCCCACGCCTCCCGGCTCCCGCGGCTCATGGTCACGAACTGCCTGGACGTGGGCCTGCCGGCCACGGGCCGAAACGCCTACGCGAAGCACCGGTACTCGGGCAACTGGACCTACGGGGCAACGAACACCTACGGCGACCCCACGGACGGCGCGGGTGGCGACGAATCGTGGCACTACCCCACGCAGGCCGCGAGCAACACGAACCGCCAGTACGGCCGGCCGGTGCACTGCCACAACACGGCGGCCACGAACACGGGCACGCCGGGCTCGGCCCCGGCCAACGTGAGCGGGGGGGGCTGGAACGCCGTCACCGGGTGGTGACCCCCCGGGGACGACGGGGAAGCGAACGACGGCGACGGGGCCCTGCGGGGCCCCGTCGTTCATCGGGGGAGGCCGGCCTCGAGGGCCCGCAGGTTGGCGCGGTAGGTGGGGTTCCCGGGGGCCAGGCCCGCCGCGCGGCGGGCCGCGGCCAGCGCCTCGGCCCGCCGGCCCCGGGCGGCCAGCACGGCCGCGAGGTCGTTCCAGGCCCGGGCCGACCCGGGGTCGAGGTCGAGGGCCCGCCGCAGGGCCGCCTCGGCCCGCCCGGGAAACCCCCAGGCGGCCCGGCGTTCGCCCACGCGGATCCAGGCCCCCGGGTCGTCCGCGAAGGGCGGGGGGACCGGCCGGCACGCCCGGGCCACGGCCCGGGTGTTGGCCGCGGCGGTGTCCCGGCCGAGGGCCCGGGGCAGGGCGTATTCCACCCAGGGCCGGTCGTCGGTGTTCCAGGCGCCCGGGCCGCCGGGATCGGGCCACTCCCCGAGGAGCCCGGCCCACAGGTCCACGGGGCCGTCGAGGCCGGCCGCGGCGGCCAGGGGGTCCCCGGGGGCCGCGGCGGCCCGGGACGCCGCGGCGCCGCCGGCCGGGGCGCGAAAACCCACGGCCACGAGGTCCCCGGGCCGGAACGTGAACACCCAGACCCGGGGAAAGACCGACCGGAAGGTGGCGAGCAGGGCCTCCACGGCCCCGGGGGGGGCGGCGTACCCCTGGATCCACTGCACCGCCACCCCGCCGGGCGCGAGGGCCCGGGCCATGGCGGCGAAGCACTCCCGGGTGAAGAGGCCCCCGGACCCGGAGACCCAGGGGTTCGAGGGCTGGGACACCACGGCCGCCCAGGCGCCGGGGGCCGAGGCCTGGAGCACCCGGCGGCCGTCGCCCCGGAGGATCCGGACGTGGCCCCGCTCCCAGATCCGGCCGTTCACCCCGGCGAACCAGGGCAGGGCCCGGATCACCCCCTCCGAGAGCTCCGCGGCCGTGACGGGCCGGCCCCCCCGGCCGGCCACGGCCGCCGTGGTGCCCGTGCCGAGCCCGACCACGAGCACGGGCCCGTCGGCGGGCCCGTAGGCCCGGGCCAGGAGCCCCAGGGCCGCCTGGGTGGCCAGGTCGAGCCCGGCGCTGGCCTCGGGTTTCCCGTTGACCGAGAGGTAGCGGTTCCCCCGGTGCTCCAGCACGGCCACGGCGCCCTCGGGGCCGTCCCAGGAAAAGAGCACCCGCCGGGCCCGAAGCTCCGCCAGGAGGTCCGGGAGGCGCGCCCGCGGGCCGAGGCGCTCGGCGAACCACGGCGCTGTGGCGAAGAGCCCGGCGTGGAAGAGCCGAGGGTCCCAGGGGACGAGCACCGACGCGGCGGCCAGCGCGAGGCCCGCCAGGGCGGCCTTGGGCCGGGGCCGCCGTGCCGCGAGGAGCCAGACCCCGGCCAGGTACGCGGCCGCGGCCGCCACGAGGCCGGCCCGGGTGGGGACCCGGCCCCCCGGGCCCAGGGTCACGAGGAGGGGCCCGAGCGCGGAGCCCGCGAGGGAGGCCCCGAGCACGGCGGGGAGACCGCCGCCGGCCCGGGCCAGGGCCCGGGCCGTCGCGAGCCCCGACCCCGCGAAGCCCGGTCCGGCGGCCGCGGCCGCGAACGCCACAAGAAGCGCCAGGAGCCCCGAGAAGGAGCCCCGGGCCAGCCACGGCGCCAGGGCGGCCCAGGGCACGAGGGCGGCCGCCCAGGGGGTCCAGAGCCCGAGGGCCCACGCCGTCCCCATCCCCCCCGGCCGGGCCGCGCCCCGGCGGGCGCCGGCCCAGTGGGCCGCCACGGCCACGGCGAGCACCACCGCGACGGTGTAGGCCGACGATCCCGCCGCCGCGGCGAGGGCCCGGGCCCAGAGCGCCTCGGCGGCCATGCCGGCGGCCCCCACGAGGAAGGCCCCCGTGGCCAGGGTCCCGAGACCGGGAGGGGTGGGGTCGCGAGGCGGCTCGCCCGCGGCCGTGCGGCCGGGGACCGCGGCGGCCAGAAGGCCCGCCGCCCCGAGGCCCAGCGCCGCGGCGAGGCCCAGGGT
>CAZUYO010000227.1:0-4900 GCA_964624725.1 uncultured Thermodesulfobacteriota bacterium | reverse complement strand
GCTAGGCGGCTAGGCGGCTAGGCGGCTAGGCGGCTAGGCGGCTAGGCGGCTAGGCTGCGGGGCGGTTGGGCGGCGGAAACCCCGCGACGCCAGGTCCGTGGCCCGGTTTCCCGTGTACGGGACGTTTGGGCCCCGCCGTTGCCGCACCGGCCCTCGCCCCTGGGGGGAGCGTGAGGGTGGAACGGGGCCGGTGCCTTTCCGCCGGGGGCGAGGAGTTCCCCCGGCTCCATCGCGGCAGGCACCCGGACGAGGGTCCCATGAGAACGACGGAAGAGCGCCTGGAGCGGGTGGTGTGCGCCGAGCACTGCCGCCTGTTCAAACCCTGGGAGGAGCGCCAGAAGTGCGCCGGGTTCGCCCTGCTGCGCGATCGGGTGGCGCGCGGGGGGCTCGCCGTGGACGCCGTGGAGCGGCTGCGCGGGGCCCGGGTGCGGTGGAGCGGGAACCACGACGCCGTGATCCTTCGGAGCGCGTGCATCCGCTGCGAGCTCTATCCCTACCGCTGCCCCTTCCGCCGGCCGACGAAGGAGGCCGCGGGGGAGCCGTGCGGGGCGGCCCTGGTGCTCGACGCCCTCCTGGAGCGTCGGGTGATCCGGGCCCAGGATCTCTTTTGGGGGGAACCGACCGGGGAGGCCCGTCCGAGTTGAGGGGGGAAGGAGACGACCTCGAGCTCGAGCGGGTGGTGCGCCACCTGCGAATCGGCCGGGCGTGGGCCGGGCGCACGGTGTTCGACGCCGTGCGCGAGGCGTTCCCCCAGGTGGAACCCCGGGAGGTGTTCCGCAAGTGCCGGTCCGGGGAGATCCGGGTGAACGATCGCCCGTGCGGCGCGCTCGACCGGGCGGGGGAGGGCGACGTCGTGTCGGTGGTGCTCTTTCGGCCGGCGCGGCCCACGGTGTTCCCGGCCGAACGGGAGCACGAGGCGGTCGACACCCCGGCCGGCCCGTTTCGTATCGTCCGCGAGGATCCCCACCTCCTGGTGGTGTCGAAGCCGCCGGGGTGCGCGAGCCACCCCGCCCTGGGGCACGCCGGCGACACCCTGATCGAGCGGGTCCGGGCCTACCTCGGGATTGCCCCCGATGCCCCCTTCCAGCCCGCGCTCGCAAACCGCCTGGACCTGGAGACCTCGGGGATCGTCCTCGTGGCCAAAACCCGAAACGCCCAGCGCCGCCTGGGACGGGCGCTGCAGCGGGGCGGGGTGGCCAAGGCCTACCTGGCCCTCGTGGCCGGCTGGCCCGAGCCCCCCGAGGGGGAGATCCGGATCCCCCTGCGCCGCCACCCCGATTCCCGCGACCGGGCCCGCCGGCCCGAGGGGCACCCCCGCCGCCAACCGGTGCTCCAGGAGGCCGTGACCCGGTACCGCACCCGGGCCCGGTACCTGCACCCGTTCCCGGTGGCCCTCTTGGAGATCGATCTCGTGACCGGCCGCACCCACCAGATCCGGCGGCACCTGCGGGCCGTGGGCCACCCCCTGGCCCTGGACCGCCGGTACGGGGACCCGGGGTTCAACGAGGACATGGTCCGGATCGCGGGGCTCGGCCGGATGTTCCTGCACGCGTTTCGGGTGCGGCTCCGGCACCCCGCCGGGGGCGGCATGCTCGAGGTGGAGGACCCGCTGCCCGAGGACCTTTCGGCCGCGCTCCGGGCGTTCGGGAGCCCGGTGTGGCAACCCGGGGATGCCCCGCCGCCGGAGGCGACGCCGATCCCTTCGTGACAAGGAGGCCCACATGCCCGATACCTATCGCGTCTTGGTGACCTGCTCCCTCGGCCAGGCCGCGCTCGACCGGTTCGCCCGGGAGCCCGGCTTCGCCGTGCACGTGGAGAACATCAACGATCCGGCCGAACTGGCCCGGCGGGTTCCCGGATTCCACGCCGTGGTCGTGCGTTCGAACGTCAAGGTGACCCGGGACGTGCTCGAAGCCGGCACCGATCTCAAGGTGGTCGGGCGGGCCGGCATCGGGGTGGACAACATCGACGTGGAGGCGGCCACGCGGCTTGGGATCGCGGTGGTCAACGCCCCGAGCGGCAACGTGGTCACGACGGCCGAGCACGCGTTGACCCTGCTCATGAGCACGGCCCGGAAGGTGCCCCAGGCCTGCGCCTCCCTGAAGGCGGGCAAATGGGAGAAGAAGAGGTTCCTGGGCCGGGAGCTCCGGGGCAAGACCCTGGGCATCGTGGGGGTGGGCCGGATCGGGTCGGTGGTGGCCGAGCTCGCCCGGGGCATCCGGATGCGGGTCATCGCCTACGACCCCTACCTCACCGAGGAGCGTGCCGCCCAGCTCGGGGTGGAGAAGGTGGACCTGGACCGGCTCCTGGCCGAGGCCGACGCGATCACGGTGCACACCCCGCTGACCCCCGAGACCCGGGGGCTCCTGGGCGACGAGGCCTTCGCCAAGGTGAAACCCGGCGTGATCGTGGTGAACTGCGCCCGGGGCGGCATCGTGGACGAGGACGCCCTCGACCGGGCCATCGCGGCCGGCAAGGTGGCCGGGGCCGCCCTGGACGTGTTCGAAACCGAGCCGCCGCCCCCGAAGCCCGTTTACGCCCGGGACGAGGTGGTGGTCACCCCCCATCTCGGGGCCTCGACCGTCGAGGCCCAGGAGAGCGTGGCGGTGGAGGTGGCCGAGAACGTGATCTCCTTCCTGCGCACGGGGGTTGCGCCCAACGCGCTCAACGCGCCCAGCGTGCCCGCCGAGACCCTGGAAAGGCTGGGGCCCCACCTGGACCTTGCCCGCCGGTTGGGGGCGTTTCTGGCCCAGGCGGTCCCGGGCGCCGTGGACCGGGTGGTGGTGTCGGTCCAGGGGCAGGCCGCTTCGGGCCCCGGGGTGGACCTCATCGCGGCGGCCGCCCTGGAGGGGCTCCTGCGACCGGTGCTGGAAAGCCGGGTGAACCTGGTGAACGCCCCGGCCGTGGCCAAGGAGCGGGGCATCCGGGTCTCGACCCAGGTTTCCGCCGACGCAGGCGATTTCACCGACCTGGTGGCGATCGAGGCGGCTGGGCCCGGGGGCGCACACCGGGTGGAGGGGACGCTCTTCGGCAAGCACGAGCCCCGGATCGTGCGCTTCGACGCCTACCGCATCGACGCGCTGCCCCAGGGCACCCTGATCCTCATCTACAACCGCGACGTGCCAGGGGTGATCGGACGGATCGGCACCTGCCTCGGGGAGCGGGGGGTCAACATCGCGGGCATGTACAACGGCCGGGAGGCGCCGGGCGGCACGGCCATCAGCCTGGTGAACATCGACGGGCCGGCCCGGCCCGAGGTGCTCGGGGCCCTGCGGGAACTGCCCGAGATCCTGGAGGTGCGGGCGCTGGGGCTGTGAGGGGGGCTAGGCGGCGAGGCGGCCGGGCGGCGACGAAGCGCCCCGGTCAGGGCCGGGCGGGGCTTGGCACGAGGGGGGCCCCATCCTTCTCCGTGGCCTCCGTGCCCTCCGTGGTGCAACTCTTCAAGAAGGGGAGGGCGCATCGGCCTCCTGGGCCCGGACCCACTCGTCGATCCGCCGGGCGTCCTCCTCCGGCAGGTCCAGGAACTGGAGGCCGAAGCCCGGGGGGTGGGGGGAGCCGTGGCGGTAGGGACGGGCCCACACCACCCGGGCCCGGCAGGAGAACACCCCCTCGACCCCGGGCAGTTCGAACCGGATCTCCACCTCCTCGCCCGGCCGGCGGGTGCGGGGCGAGTTGATGAACAGCCCGCCGCGGCTCACGTTGGTGGCGTAGCCAAAGAACACCTCCATGCCGGCGATGCACCGGGCCTCCCGCACCAGGAGCGGGCTGCGAGGGTGGGCCCGGCGGTCGGCCGGGGGCTTCGGGGGCGGCGGTTTCCTCATGGCCCGTCCTCCACGGTTTTTCGGTACACCAGCGCGCGGCCGTGGTACTCCGGCCGAAACCCCTCGAGCCCCGAGAGGAGCGTCTCGGCGCCCCCCAGAAT
Source organism: uncultured Thermodesulfobacteriota bacterium (assembly GCA_964624725.1). Taxonomy (GTDB): domain Bacteria; phylum Desulfobacterota; class Deferrisomatia; order Deferrisomatales; family Deferrisomataceae; genus Deferrisoma. The sequence goes on along the minus strand of CAZUYO010000227.1, from coordinate 978 downwards.
GAGCACCCCGCCGGGCGCAAGGGCCGAGGCCAGGCACCGGTAGAGCTTGGCCTTCGTCTCCCGGCCGAAGTAGATCCCGACGTTGCGGCACAGCACCACGTGGAACCCCGTGTCGGGGGGCGGTTCGGCCACCAGGTTGTGGCGCCGGAACCGCACCCTTCGGCGCACGCCTTCCTTCACCCGGGCCCGGCCGTCGGGCAGGGGGTCAAAGTACCGCGCCCGGGCGGCCGCGTCGAGCCCGCGGGCGAGCTCCCAGTCGTCGTACTCGGCCCTGCGGGCCCGCTCCAGGGCCCGGGGGCTCAGGTCGGTGGCCAGGAGGTCGAGCACGATCCGGCCGGTCTCGATCAGGTCCCACAGGCACATGACCACGCTGTAGGGCTCCTGGCCGTGGCTGCACCCGGCGCTCCAGACCCGCAGCCGAAAGGGAAGGGGCTTTCCCCGGGCGAATGCCGGTACGATCGCGTTGCGCAGGGCCTCGAAGGGGGCCCGGTCGCGGAAGAACGAGGTCTCCGGGGTGACCACGGCCTGGATGAGGGCTTCCACCGCGCGGCGGCCCCTCCGGGTCACGGCCGGCACGAACTCGTCCCAGTCCGCGCACCCGAGGTCCCGCAGCAACCCCCCGAACCGCGCCCGGGCGAAGTACTCCTTTCCCGGCCCGAGCCGGATGCCGGTGTGCCGGTACACGAGCTCGGCGATGGCCCGGTAGGCGTCCGACCGGAGCGGTGGGATGGGCTGGGGTTCGGCCACGGGTCGTCCTCGGCAAACGGGTATCCGCCGGCTCCCCGCAACCGGGGGACCGGCGTCTTCCCTATCGGCCGTTTCGGCCCGATCGTTGACCCCAAGTTGCCCCGGGCGGCGGCGCTCGGGCATGATCCGGCGGGGCGTGGGGGTGCCCGCAGAGCCTAGCAGCGCGTGGGGGCTGACCGGCGAGCCCGGGTGCCGCTTGTAGGAGCGCCTTCCCAGGCGCGATCCGGGCCA
>CAZUYO010000226.1:0-4917 GCA_964624725.1 uncultured Thermodesulfobacteriota bacterium | reverse complement strand
GCTCCGGGCGGCGTGGCCGCCGCGGCCCTGGCCGTGCCGTTGGCCGCGGGCGCCCTCACCGTGCGGGCCGTCCTGAACTCCGAGACGGCCGTGCTCCTGGCGATCCCGCTGAGTCTTCTGGGGGCCCTCGTGACCCCGGCGCCGATCCGGGCGGCGCTCGTCCACGTGACGGGCAGCCTCGTGGGGGCCCACGGGGTGGGCCGGGCGGGCCGCAGGGCCGCCTACCTGCGGGCGGGGATGTGGGCCGGTCTGGCCCAGGCCGCGGTGGCCGGGGCGTGCGCCCTGCTGGGCACGGAGCCGTGGGCCCAGGCCGGCTGGGCGGCCGCGTGGGGGCTCGCGGGGGGGCTCGCGGCGGGCGCCCTGTCCCTGCTCCTGGTCTTCCTCGCCGAGGCCGGCCTCGGCTACACGACCGACCTGCGGCTCACGGAGCTCTCGAGCCTCGACCACCCGCTCCTGCGGGACCTCATGCTCCGGGCGCCGGGGACGTACCATCACTCCCTGGTCACGGGGTCCCTGGCGAAGGCCGGCGCCGAGGCGATCGGCGCGCGGGCCCTCCTGGCCACGGTGGCCGCCTACTACCACGACATCGGAAAGCTCTCGAAGCCCTCGTACTTCATCGAGAACCAGGCGGCGGGCCGGAACCCCCACGACCGGCTCTCCGCCCGCCTTTCGAGCCTCATCCTGACGTCCCACGTGAAGGAGGGGGCGGAGCTCGCCCGGCGCCACCGACTGGGCCGGGAGATCGAGGCCATCCTCCAACAGCACCACGGCACCGGGCTCATCCGGTTTTTCCACGAGAAGGCGGCGCGGCAGGGGGGCGGCGAGGTCCGGGAGGCCGATTACCGGTACCCCGGGCCCAAACCCCAGACCCGGGAGGCCGGGCTCGTGCTCCTCGCGGACGCCGTGGAGGCCGCGTCGCGGACCCTGCCCGACCTTCGCCCGGCGCGGATCCAGGGCATGGTCCAGAACATCATCAACCGCACCTTCGCCGACGGGCAACTCGACGAGTGCGACCTGACGCTCCGGGATCTTCACCGGATCGCCGGGGCCTTCTGCCGGATCCTGACCGGGATCCACCATCAGCGGATCGACTACCCCCTCTTGGCCCACAAGGAACGCCGCGCCCATGGAGATCTGGATCCGAAACGACCGGCCGGAAGCCGGGATCGACGAGGAGAGGCTGCGCAACCGGATGAAGAGCGCCTTAAGCGCCTCGGGCTGTGACGACCACACGGAGCTTTCCGTGTGGCTGTGCACCGACGAGGACATCCGGGAGCTCCACCGCGCCTATTTCGGGCTCGACACCCCCACCAACGTGATCAGCTTCTCGCAGCGGGAGGGGGAGTTTGCCGACCCGACCACCCCGGTGCTGGGCGACGTGGTGGTGAGCCTCGACACGGCCGCCCGGGAGGCCGAGGAGGCCGGCTGGACCCCGGAGGACATGGTGTTCTACCTGTGCCTCCATGGGATGCTGCACCTGCTCGGATACGACCACGAGGGCGACCAGGCCCACCGGGCCGCCGAGATGGAGGCCCGGCAGGCGGAACTCTTCGAGGCGATCGTCCGTGAAGCCTGAAACCTGGCTCGAAACCCTGAACTGCGCCGTGGAGGGGGTGCTCGAGGCCGTGCGCACCCAGCGACACATGCGCTGGCACTCGGTGGCCGCCCTGGCCGTGTTGGTGCTGGCGCCCCGCCTCGGGGTGACGCCCGGGGAGTTCGCGCTCCTGTGCCTCGCCGCGGGGCTCGTGCTCGCGGCCGAACTGTTGAACACCGCCCTCGAGTCGTTGGTGGACCTCGTCTGCCCCCACTACGACCCCCGGGCCCGGTCGGCCAAGGACGTGGCGGCCGGCGCCGTGCTCGTGGCCTCCTTCGGGGCGGCGGCCGTGGGGTGGGTGGTGCTGGGCCCCCGGCTGTCCCGGTTCGGGGCGGCGCTCCCCACCGGTCCCACCGGCCCGATGGCCGCCGCCGCGATCCTGCTCACCGTGCTGGTGGCCGTGGTGCTCCTCAAGGCCCTCCTGGGCCGGGGCACCCCGCTGCACGGCGGGTTTCCGTCGGGCCACGCGGCGGTGTCGTTCGCGGCGGCCACCCTTCTCGCCCTCCACACCCGCGACTGGCTCGTGGCCGCCCTGGCGTGCCTGCTGGCCCTGATGGTGAGCCACAGCCGGCTGCTTCTGCGGATCCATTCCCGCGGCGAGGTGGTGGCCGGTGGCGCGCTCGGCGCCGCCATCGCCCTGGGGCTCCATTTCCTCGTGTTGGGAGGCTCCCCCCGATGACCGACGGCCCAAAACCCTCGCCCTGGGCCCTTCTGGTCGAAGGGGTCCGGCGCCGGCTTCGGCCCCGTCGGGACCTGGTGCAGGAGATGGAGGACCTGATCGAGGAGGGCACCGCCGAAGGGGTGCTCCACCCCGAAGAGGAGGAGATGCTCCTCTCGGTCCTCTCGCTCCGCAGGACCCGGGTCCGGGAGATCATGGTGCCCCGGACCGAGATCGTGGCCGCCGAGCAGGGCGACGCGTTGCCGGACCTCGTGCGCCTCATGGTGGAGGAAGGGCACTCCCGGATCCCCGTGTACCGGGGAACCCTCGACGACGTCATCGGGTTCGTCACCGCCCGGGACGTGCTGCGGTTCTGGGGCAGCCCTCCGCCCCACCCCAAGCTCGAGACCATCTGCCGGCCGGCCGTGTTCGTGCCGGAGACCCTCACCCTGGAGGCCCTGCTGGAGGAGTTCAAGCGCAGCCGGGTGCCCCTGATCCTCGCCGTGGACGAGTACGGCGGCGTGTCCGGGCTCGTGACCCCCGCCGACGTGGTGGAGGAGATCGTCGGGGAGATCGAGGACGAACCCGACCTGGAGGACGAGATCCTCGAAACCCGGGAGGGGTACCGGGCCGCCGGGCGGGTGAGCCTCGAGAAACTCGAGGACGTCCTGGGCACCGAACTCGAGGTGGACGACGTGGAGACGGTCGGCGGCCTCGTGTTCCACGTGTTGGGGCGCATTCCCCGCCCCGGGGAGGTCTTTCGCTACCGCGGGCTTGAGTTCCTGGTTCGGGACGCCGATAAGAGGCGGGTCAAGGAGGTGTTGATCCGCCGCTCGAACGAGGAACCGTCCGCCGGTGAGACGAAACGACCCTAATCGTTCCCTTCCTGCGGGCCCCGTGGCCCGGGTGGTTGCCGAGACGCCGGGCCGGGCCGAGGCCGTGGCCGCCTCGCTCGCCTCCCTGGGGGTACCGGCCGAACCGACCCCGGACCTGGACGCGGCCCTCGGGGGCGGGCAACCCGTGGCCGTGGTGACGGGGGCGGATCCCCTGCGCCTCCGGACGGCCTGGGAGTGGGCCCGAAGCAGCCCCCGGCCGCCGCCGGGGGTCATCCTCGTCCATTCCGGCGACCTCCCCCCCGAAGCCGCGCCGCGCACCTACCGCACCCTCCCCCACACCGCCCCGCCCCGCGCCCTGGCCACCGCCGTGATGGCGGCCGCCCGGGACTGGGCCGAGTTCGCCCGCGCCTGGCCGCTTCCGTGCTCCGGCCCCGGCGAACGGGAACTGGAGGCGGTGGCGTCCCTGGTCGAACGGGAACGCGGGCTCGCGATCCGGGCCGACCGACGCCGTGCCCTGGCCGAGGCGATCTCCACCCGCCTGGTGGCCGGGTTGGTCCCCACGTGCCAGGCCTACGTCCGCCGGCTCAACTCGGCCCGGTTCCGGGGGCGGGAACTCGACGCCATCGCCGCGCTCCTGGCGGTCAACGAGACCCATTTCTGGCGCCACGGAGGCCAGTTCACGGCCCTGATGGCCGAGGTGCTCCCGCGCCTGCGGGGCCGGCCGGTCAAGGTCTGGTCCGCCGGGTGCGCCTCCGGGGAGGAGGCCTACTCCCTGGCGATCGCGTGCCTCGAGGTGCTGGGCCCTGAGGCGGGCGTCGAGATCCTGGCCACCGACGTCCACGGCCCGAGCCTCGCCCGGGCCCGGGTGGGCCGATACAACGACCGGGCGGTCCGGAACCTGCCGCGGCCGCTGCTCGACCGGCACCTGCGGCGGACGGACGGGGCATGGGAGGTCGCCGATCACGTGCGCCGCCTGGTCCGGTTCGAGCGCCAGGACCTCCTCGGTCCGGAGGCCCGGGACTGGGCGGGGGCCCGGGGGCCCTTCGCCGCCGTGTTCTGCCGAAACACCCTGATCTACTTCCGGCCCGAGGCGGTTTCCCGGGCCCTGGACCTTTTCGTGTCGGCCCTCGAGCCCCAGGGGGTGCTGTTTCTTGGCCCCTCCGAGACGATCTGGCCCCGGCGGCCCGACCTCACCCCGGTGCGCTCCACCGGCTGCTTTTACTACCGCCGGAGTCCCACCCGGCCGGCGGCGGCTCCGGAGCCCGAGCCGAAACGGGCGGATCCCGAGGGCCGGCCGGACGTGGCCGCCCTCTACCGGGCCGGGGTCGCCCTGTTGGACGCGGAGGAGTTTGCCGAGGCCCGGCAGAGGTTTGAGGCCATCCTGGACGCCGCCCCCCGGGACCCCCGGGGGCTACTGGGCCAGGCCCTCCTCCTGGCCAACGAAGGGCGGGAGCGGGAAGCCCTCGCCCTGGCCTCCGATGCGGCCGCCGGATCCGGAGCCCCCGCGGAGGCCCATTACCTGTGCGGGTTGCTGGAGGAGCGAAACGGGAACGACGCGGCCGCCCTGGAACGATATGGAGCGGCCCTCGACCGCGACCCGGGCCTCGTCATGGCGCGGGTCAGCCGGGCCTGGATCCTGGCCCGGCGGGGGGAACGGGGGGCGGCCGAGGCGGAGGCCAGGGCCGCGGTGGAGTCCCGGGCCGCGGCCGCGCAGGTTCCGCGGTGGATGACCGGCGGCATGGACCCGGAGGCGGTGTTCGAACTGCTGGAGCAGACCTTTCCCGGGGCGACGGAGCCTTCCCGGAGGACGGGAAGCGGGTGACCCCGGG
>CAZUYO010000225.1:0-4966 GCA_964624725.1 uncultured Thermodesulfobacteriota bacterium | reverse complement strand
GGCTCGTGAGCCTGATCACGGGGCTTCCGGTGCAGCCCAACAAGGCCATCGTGGGCGCCAACGCCTTCGCCCACGAGTCGGGCATCCACCAGGACGGGGTGCTCAAGGAAAAGAGCACCTACGAGATCATGACCCCCGAGAGCGTGGGGATCCCCACCAACGCCCTCGTTCTGGGCAAGCACTCGGGCCGCCACGCCTTCCGGGAGAAGGTGAAGGCCCTGGGGTACGACCTGACCGAGGAGCAGATGGAGGCGGCCTTCGAGGCGTTCAAGGCCCTGGCCGACAAGAAGAAGACCGTCTACGACGAGGACGTGGACGCCCTCATCGCCGAGCAGGTGCTCCGGCTCCCCGACCGGTACCGGCTCCTCTACCTCAACGTGAACTCGGGCACGGTCACGGTGCCCACGGCCACGGTGCAGATGATGGTGGACGGGGTGGTGCGCCAGGAGGCCGATTTCGGCGACGGCCCGGTGGACGCCGCCTTCTCGGTGATCAAGAAGCTCACGGGCCGCAAACCCCGGCTCGTGAACTTCTCCATCAACTCGATCACCGGCGGCACCGACGCCCAGGCCGAGGTGAGCGTGCGGATCGAAGAGGACGGGGTGCTCGCCAACGGCCAGGCCGCGGACACCGACATCGTGGTGGCCTCGGCCAAGGCGTTCGTCCACGCCCTGAACAAGCTGGAGCACCGGAAACAGAAGAGCTTCGCGGCCCATCTGTGAGGGCCGCACCCCCAACCGGGAGGGGGCGCCGGCGCAGCGCCCCCCTTTTCCTTTCGCGCGTGAGGAACCCATGACCATCACCGAGAAGATCCTGGCGGCCCACGCCGGGCTGGACCGGGTGGAGCCCGGCCAGATCGTGAGCGTCAAGGTGGACGTGGCCCTCGGCAACGACATCACCGCACCGATCGCGATCCGGGAGTTCCGCAGGATCGGGGCCGACCGGGTGTTCGACCGCTCCCGGGTGGTGCTCGTGCCGGACCACTTCGCCCCCAACAAGGACATCCAGAGCGCCGAGCAGTGTAAGGTGCTCCGGGACTTCGCCCGGGAGCAGGACCTCGAGAACTACTTCGAGACCGGGGAGATGGGCATCGAGCACGCCCTCCTGCCCGAGAAGGGCCTCGTGGTGCCCGGCGACGTGGTGATCGGGGCCGACAGCCACACCTGCACCTACGGGGCCCTGGGGGCCTTCTCCACGGGCGTCGGCTCCACCGACCTCGCCGCGGCCATGGTCACGGGCGAGGCCTGGTTCAAGGTGCCCGAGTCCCTGAAGTTCGTCTACCACGGCGAGCTCCAGCCCTGGGTGGAGGGAAAGGACCTCATCCTCTACACGATCGGGCGGATCGGGGTGGACGGGGCGCTCTACCGGGCCATGGAGTTCACCGGCCCGGTGATCGAGCGGCTCGGCATGGACGACCGGTTCACCATGGCCAACATGGCCATCGAGGCCGGGGGGAAAAACGGCATCATCGCCCCCGACGCCACCACCCGGGCCTACGTGGAGGGCCGGGCGAAGCGCCCCCCCGTCTACTACGCGAGCGACCCCGACGCCCGCTACGCCGAGGTGATCGACATCGACGTGGGCCGGGTCCAACCCCAGGTGGCGTTCCCCCACCTCCCGTCCAACACCCGGCCCATCGACGAGGTGGGCGAGGTGCCGATCGACCAGGTGGTGATCGGCTCGTGCACCAACGGCCGCATCGAGGACCTCAGGCGGGCCGCCCGGGTCCTGCGGGGGCAGAAGGTGGCCAAATACGTCCGGTGCATCGTGATCCCGGCCACCCAGGAGATTTACCGCCAGGCCGTCCGGGAGGGGCTCGTGGAGGTGTTCCTGGACGCGGGCTGCGCCGTGTCCACCCCCACCTGCGGGCCGTGCCTGGGCGGCCACATGGGCATCCTGGCCAAGGGGGAGCGGGCCGTGGCCACCACGAACCGCAACTTCGTGGGCCGCATGGGCCATCCCGAGAGCGAGGTGTACCTGGCGAGCCCGTCGGTGGCCGCGGCCAGCGCGGTCAAGGGGCGGATCGCGAGCCCCGAGGAGGTGGTGTCGTGAAATTCCGCGGAACCGTCTGGAAGTTCGGCCCCGACATCGACACCGACCGGATCATCCCGGCCCGGTACCTGAACACGAGCGATCCGGCCGAGCTCGCCAAGCACTGCATGGAGGACGAGGACCCGGAGTTCGTGCGGAAGATGAAGCCGGGCGACGTCATCCTGGCCGACAAGAACTTCGGGTGCGGTTCGAGCCGGGAGCACGCCCCCATCGCCATCAAGGCGGCCGGGGTGAGCTGCGTCATCGCCCGGAGCTTCGCCCGCATCTTCTACCGCAACGCCTTCAACATGGGGCTCCCCATCTTCGAGTGCCCCGAGGCCTTCGACGGCATCGAGGAGGGCGACGAGGTGGAGGTGGACGCGGGCTCCGGGGTGATCCGCAACCTCACCCGGGGCACCGAGTTCCGGGCCGCCCCGATCCCGCCGTTCATGCAGGAGCTCATCGCCGACGGCGGTCTCATGGCCCACATCGCCAAGAGGGCCGCCAAGGGGTGACCGGCCCGGCCGGGGTGGAGGCCTACGCCGTCGCGCCCCCGGGGCTCGAGGACGTCCTGGCCGACGAGCTCCGGGGGTTGGGACTCCCCGGGGTCCGGCCCGAGGAGGGCGGGGTGGCCTTTTCGGGCTCGCGGGAGGACCTCTGGCGGGCCAACCTGGAGTCGGCCGTGGCGGGCCGGGTGCTCCTGCGGCTCGCCCGGTTCCGGGCCCGCACCCCGGCCCAGGCGGCCCGGGAGCTGGGCCGCGCGCCCTGGGGCGAATGGCTCCCCCCGGGGGCTCGGCTCGAGGTCCGGGTGGCCCGGCACCGGAGCCGCCTCCACACCGGGGCCCTGGCCGAGGCGGTCCGGGAGGCCGCGGCCCGCGCCCTCGGTCCCCCCGGCGCGGCCCCGCCCTTTTCGGTGCGGGTGCGGGTGGTGGGCGACGAGGTGGTGGTGAGCCTCGACACCTCGGGCGACCACCTCCACCGCCGGGGCTACCGGCTCGACCCGGGGGCCGCGCCCCTGCGGGAGAACCTGGCCGCGGGCCTGCTGCGGGCCGCCGGGTGGGATGGCACCGAGCCGCTCCTCGACCCCATGGCCGGCGCCGGCACGCTCCCCATCGAGGCCGCCCGCCTGGCCCTCGGGATCCCCCCCGGGTGGCAGCGGGCGTTCGCGTTCGAACGGTTTGCGAACCACGACCCCGCCCGCTGGGACGCCCTGCGCTCCGAGCGGCGCTCCCGGGTCCGGCCGGACCTCCCGGCCCCGGTGTTCGCGGCCGACCGCTCGGCCGCCGCTCTGCGCCGGCTTCGGGACGCGGCCCGGCGGGCCGGGGTGGCCGACCAGTTGCGGGTGGCCCAAGCCGGGGTAGAATGGCTCTCCCCCCCGACCCCCTCCGGGCTCCTGGTGGCCGATCCGCCCCACGGCCGGCGGCTCTCGGGCCGCGGCGAGGCCCTGGGGGCCCTCGCGGAGGCCCTCAGGGGGCCGTTCCGGGCCTGGCGCTGGGCGATCCTGACCCCGGCCCCCGAGGGGCTTGCCCGACGGGGCCTCCCCCCCAGCGAGGTCCGGTGGGTGCGGCACGGGGGACGGCGGCTCGCCTGGGTGACGGGCGGCCCCGGATAGGGCCTGAACTCGCTCCCCCGTGGGGCGGAAAGGGGATTGTGGGGGTGAACGGCAAGCCTGAGGAGATCCCCTGGCGGCAGATCGTGGAGGCCCTGGGCACCCCGGTGAGCGTCCACGGGCCCGACCGCACGATCCGGTACCAGAACCCGGCCCACCGGAGGGCCTTCGGCCCGGCCGAGGGGCGGCCGTGCCACGAGTTCCTGTGGGGCCGGGCCGGCCCCTGCAACGACTGCCCCCTGGACACCGGCTCCCCGGCGGCCCGGGAGGTGACCCTGTCGGGGGGCCACGCCCTGGTGTCGGCGGTGCCGCTGGGGGACGGGACGGCCGCCGTGCTCGAGTGGCTCGGCCCCCGTTCGCCCCGGCAGTGGGTGCTCGACACCCTGCACCGGGCCTTCGAGGTGGCCGACACGGCCATGTTCGTGGAGGAACTGGGGGGCGAGATCCTCGACGTCAACGCCGCGGCCGAGGCGCTGTTCGGCATGCCCCGGGAGGCCCTGGTGGGCCGAAACGTCCTCGAGATCCTCCCCGAGGAGAGCCGGGGGCTCTTCCCGGAGGTGCAGGAGGCCCTTCTGCGGGACGGCCGGTTCGAGGTGGAGGCCTGGCAGCCCCGGGCCGACGGGTCCCGGTTCCTGGCCCGGGTGGCCGGGGTGCTCCACCGGGATTCGGAGGGCGAGTTCGCCGTGGTGACGGTGCGGGACGTGACGGCCGAACGCCTGGAACGGGAAGCCCTGGCCGAGCGGGCGCGGGAACTCGAGGGGTTTCTCCACGCCGTGGCCCACGACCTGCGGGGGCCTTTGGGGACGGTCAAGGGATATGCGGCGCTCCTGGCGGAGCGGCTCGCCGAGGGCCGGTCCGAGGGCGCCGAGCGGCTCTGCGGCGAACTCCGGGCCCAGGTGGAGCGTCTGGGGACGCTCCTCGACGACCTCCTGGCGTTCGCGCGACTCGGGGCCGAGCGCCCGGCCCCCCGGGCCGTGGATCTCGCGGCGGCCTGCCGGAGCACCTGGGCCGACCTGGCGCTCCGGGTCGAGGAGGCCGGGGCCCGTTTGATCCTGGACGACGATTTGCCGACCCTCCGGATCGCCCCCGTGCGGCTCCACCAGATCCTGCTCAATCTCTTCGGCAACGCCCTGCGCTACCGGTCGCCCGACGAGCCGCCGGTGGTGCGGGTCCGCAAGGCCGGGCCCGGCGAGGCCGACCCGCGGGCCGGGTACGCCTGCGTGGTGGTCGAGGACAACGGCATCGGGATCCCCACCGGCATGGAGGAGCGCGTGTTCGAGCTGTTCGTGCAGGGCCGCAAGGGGGCAGGGGGCTCGGGGGTGGGAC
>CAZUYO010000224.1:0-5026 GCA_964624725.1 uncultured Thermodesulfobacteriota bacterium | reverse complement strand
TCGTTCTGGGGGTTCGAGAAAATCTGGTCCGGGGGGCCTTCCTCGACGATCTTGCCCTCGTCCATGAAGAGCACCCGGTCGGCCACCTCCCGGGCGAACCCCATCTCGTGGGTCACCACGACCATGGTCATGCCCTCCCGGGCGAGCTGCTTCATGACGTCCAGCACCTCGCCCACCATCTCGGGGTCCAGCGCGCTCGTCGGCTCGTCGAAGAGCATCACCTTGGGGTCCATGGCGAGCGCCCGGGCGATGGCCACCCGCTGCTGCTGCCCGCCGGAAAGCCGCGAGGGGTATTCCGACTCCTTCTCGGCGATCCCGACCTTCTTGAGCAGCTGCCGGGCCTTGGCCTCGGCCTCCTCCCGGGAGCGCTTTCGCACCACCTGCTGGGCCAGGCAGATGTTGTCGAGCACGGTCTTGTGGGGAAACAGGTTGAACTGCTGGAACACCATGCCCACGTCCCGGCGGACGACATTGATGTCGGTCTTCTTGTCCGCCAGGTCCATGCCGTCGATCACCACGTGCCCCGCGTCGAACGACTCGAGCCCGTTCAGGCACCGGAGGAACGTGGACTTCCCCGACCCCGACGGGCCGATCACCACGACCACCTCCCCCTTGGCGACATCGGTGCTCACCCCGTCCACGGCTCGGACCACGTGGCCCCGGGCGTGGAAGATCTTGACGAGATCGCGAACCTTAATCACTGACCGCGAGCCTCCGTTCCATCCACAGGATCACCTGGCTCAGGAGCGAGGTGATCAGGAGATACAGGGCCGCCACCGTGAACCAGATCTCGAAGGTGGCGAAGGTGGAGGTGATGACCTCCCGGCCGGCCTTCGTGAGATCGGTGATGGCGATGACCGACACGAGCGACGAGTCCTTGATCAGGCTGATGAACTGCCCGGCCAAGGGCGGCAGGATCCGCTTGAAAGCCTGGGGCAGGATGATGTAGCGCATGGCCTGGAACAGGGTCATCCCCAGGGACCGGGCCGCCTCCATCTGGCCCCGGGGGATGGACTGGATCCCGGCCCGGACGATCTCGGCCGTGTAGGCCCCCGCGAACACGGCCAGGGCCAGGATGCCCGCCACGATCCGGTCGAGGCTCAGCACGGTGCCGATGAAGAAGTAGAAGATGAAGATCTGCACCAGCAGCGGGGTGCCCCGGATGAGCTCCACGTAGAACACCGCGAGCCCCTTGAGGGTCGGGTTCTTGGAGATCCGGGCGAGGCCCGTGACGAGCCCCAGGACGAGACCGAGCACCCCCGAGAAGAACGAGATCCACAGGGTGGTCCAGAGCCCCTTCGTGAGCGGCCCCACCTTCCACTGGTGGCGCGAGCCCACGATGTCGCCCTCGAAAAGCTCCTCGCCCTCCGACACGCGGACGGTGTCGGCCTCCACCCGGATCTCCGATCGGTCGCCGGCCTCGCTCTCGAACACGATCACCGCATCGGAGCCGGTGTTGCGGATCTCCACCACCCGGCCGTCGGCCGGGGCGTGCTCGTTCAACTCGGCCTCGTAGGCGAAGTACCGGGGAACCCGGTTCCACCGCCAGGTGTAGTCCACCCGCTTCGTGGCCGCCCAGATGCCGGCGGCCATCCCCAGGAGGATGAGACCGAGGAGCAGGTTCCAGGGCCAGGCGCGCGTTTTCTGTCTCACGTCTTCTTTCCGCCTTCGTGCGAAGGGCCCCGGGTGCCGGGGCCCTTCGCGCCTATCGGGGTTCGATCTACTTCTGCAGATCCTTCAGCCAAGCGTCGTCCTTGAACCACTTGGCGTAGATCTTGTCGTACGTGCCGTCGTTCTTGATCTGGCGGAGGAAGTTGTTCAGCCAGTTGATGAAGTCGTAGTCGCCCTTACGCACCCCCCAGGCCAAGGGCTCGTAGGTGAAGGGCTCGTCGAGCCACACGAGTTTCCCCTCGCCCTTCTGCTTGTTGGCGACCGCGCAGTAGGGGTGGTCGTAAACGAAGGCATCCGCCTTCCCGTTCACCACCTCCATCACCCCCTCCTGCTCCGTCTCGAACGAGATGTAGGTGGCCTTGGGAATGAGCCGCTTCACGGCCTGCTCGCCCGTGGTGCCGAGCTTCGACACCACCTTATACTTGGGGTCGTTGAGGTCCTTGTACGATTTGACCTCGCCAGCGAGTTCCTTGCGAATCAGGATGGTCTGACCCACCACGATGTACGGGTCGGCGAAGTTGATCCGCAGGTTGCGCTGTTGGGTGATCGTCATACCGCTCATGATGATGTCGAACTTCTTGGTCAGCAACGCCGGGATGATGCCGTCCCAAGCCGTGCTCACGAGTTCGAGTTTCACGCCCATCGCCTTGGCCATGCGCTTGGCGATGTCCACGTCGAACCCCACGATTTGGCCCTGTTGGTTCGTGAGTTCAAACGGCATGTAGGCCGGCTCGAGGCCCACCCGGAGGGTACCCCGTTCCAAAATCTCGTCCAGAGTGCCGGCGGAGGCCACGGGGGCCACCGCGAGGGCAGCGACGACAACGGCGGCCAGGGTGCGGATCCAGCGCTTCATGGAAACCTCCTTTCGTTCCAGGGGAAGGGGAACCGCCCGCGCGGGCGGCCGGATCAGTAGGATTTTCCCTCGTCCAGGAGTTCCTCGATCACCATCCGGGTGCCGCACTGAGGGCACCGCGGCAGATCCTCCACCGGAAGGTAGATGATCTGGGTCAGCCGGCAGTTCGGGCAGACGATCTGTACCGGCTCCTTTTCCCCGCGCTCCATGAACGCCCTCCCTGCGGTATGGCGTCGCGAAACCAGATTTGGTAAAAGGGAAAGCGCTTATACCACACGCACCCCGCCCCGGCAAGAACGGGGCGGCTTTTCTTTGTGCTCCCGGCGCCAGGGGGCCGGGGAGAAAGGAAGCGTCGTGCACCAGGTGGGTCGCAACCGGCAACTGTGGGCCGAGTTCCTGCTGGCCACGGTGACCGTGTTCTGGGGGGGCACCTTCCCGGTGGTGAAGGATGCTATCGGCCAGGTGCCGGTGCTGTGTTTCCTGTGGATTCGCTTCGCCCTGGCCGCGGCGCTCCTCGCCGCGATGGCCAGGGGCCAGATCCTGCGGCTCGGCCGCCGGGGCTGGGGCCGGGGGATGTTTCTGGGTACTCTACTCTTCCTGTCCTACCTGTTTCAAACCTTCGGGCTTGAGCGCACCACCGCCGCCAACGCGGGGTTCTTGACCGGTCTCAACGTGGTGTGGGTGCCCCTGCTGGCGGGGCCCCTCCTGGGGAAACGTCCGGGCCCGGGGGCCAAGCTGGGCACGGTGCTTGCGGTGGTGGGCCTGTGGCTGCTCACCGGAAGCGCCCCTTGGAACCTCGGGACCGGGGATCTCCTGGTGCTCCTGTGTTCCGTGTTCGTGGCGCTTCACGTGCTGGGGCTCGACGCCCTCACGGCCGGGGTGGACGCCCGGGCGCTCACGTTCGTGCAGGTGGCCACCATGGCGGGGCTGGCCGGGGTGGGGAGCCTCGCCTTCGAACCGGTCACCTGGCCCCGGACGTGGTCGGCCGGCCTGGCGGGGGCGGTGCTGATCACCGCGGTGTTCGCCACGGTCTACGCCTTCTGGATCATGACCACCTACCAGCGCTACACCACCCCGGCCCGGGCGGCGCTGATCTACACCCTGGAGCCGGTGTTCGCCGCCCTTTTCTCGGTGTGGCTCGCGGGGGAGCGGCTCACCCCGGCGGCGTGGGCCGGGGGGCTGTTGATCGTGGCGGGGACCCTCGCGGCCGAACTCTGGACGGCGGCCCCGCCCACCAGAGCACCGGCGCCGACGGAATCCGAGGCCGGCTGAGGGCACGGAGGCGGCCGGGGCGGCCCTACGCCCTGGGTCGCCTGGGCGGGGGGATCGGGTAGAACTCCTCCAGGATCCGGTGGTTCCGGAACCCCAAGGCCTCCCGGTGGATCACGAGCTCCCAGAGCCGCTGCCGGGCTTCCCGGCGCTTGGCGTTGAACCGCAGGACCGCCTCCGCGAGCTCCTCCGCCCCTTCCGCCTCGAGCCGGTCCACCCGTCGGCCCAGGAGCTCCAGCTCCAGGAGGGCCACCAGCACCTTCTCCTCGGCCCGGCCCAGGGCCGCCGCCATCTCCTGGAGGATCTCCTTCTCGAGCTCCCGCTGGGCCTGGTACACGTCGAGCCGCCGGCGCAGCCGGTCGAGATAGGGGCTCTCGTAGCCCTCGTCGGTCAGCTGGTCGACCAGGCGTTTCCAGGCCGGGGCCCTCACGGCCTACTCGTCCCTCCCCCCCAGGAGTCCCGAACGAAGCAGAAAGTAGAGGAGCTGCATCACCGCCGTGACCGCGGCCGCCACGTAGGTGAGGGCCGCGGCCGTGAGCACCTGGCGGGCCCCCGGGAGCTCGTCGGGCCCGAGGATCCCCGCGCCCTCCACGGCGGCGAGCGCCCGGCGGCTCGCGTTGAACTCCACCGGCAGGGTCACGAGCTGGAACGCCACGGCCGCGGCGAAGAGGATCACCCCGAGCTTCACCAGGGCCAGGGTGTGCAACAGGAACCCGAAGACGAGAAGCGGCCAGGCGAGCTGGGAGCCGATGGAGGCCACCGGCACGAGGGCCGAGCGCAGTTGAAGGGGCGCGTAACCTGCCGCGTGCTGGATCGCGTGGCCGGCCTCGTGGGCCGCCACCCCGACGGCGGCGAGGCTGGGCTTGCCGTAGACATCGGGGCTCAACCGCAGCACGCGGGAGCGCGGGTCGTAGTGATCCGACAGGACCCCCTGGGCCATCTCGATCCGCACGTCGCGGAGCCCCGACCGGGCGAGGATCATCTCGGCCGCCTGGGCGCCGGTGATCCCCCGGCGGTTCATCCGCTCTCCGTAGCGGTGGAACGCGGACTGGACCCACATCTGGGCCACGAGCGACAGCAAAAACGCCGGCGCGATGAGCAGGAAATACAGGGGGTCAAAGTAGAACATGGTCCTCTCTCCGTGGATGCCGGGGCAACGGGCAGACCCGATAGACGAGCGCCGGGATCGTCGGCCCGGTCCCGGCGCCGTCGATCCCGGCGAGTCGCCCCTAT